>DAIPXW010000197.1:0-4934 GCA_036783075.1 Candidatus Dormiibacterota bacterium
CCCATCTGCGTCGTCTGGTCCGTCTCCTGCATCTCGCGGGTGATGTCGCTCCAGTCATGTCCGGGGCTGCGCGGACCCTCGGGACCGATGCGAAACCGCGTGTAGGTCTGGACCCCGACGAACTCGTCGTGGCGCGCCAGCTCGAAGAACCAGTCGCAGACGCGCGACTCAAGCTCTAAAGACGTGGTGCCCGGCTGCGCGCCGTCCTCGTACTGGATGTCGGGAAGCGCCAGCGTGACACCCACCGGGATCCTGGCGCGCGAGCGAATGGCCGCGGCGCCCAGGCGGTGTGCCTCCAGGAGGTTGTCGACCGCGCGCTGCGCGCCTTCACGGTCGTCGTGGTGGCCGGGCGGGTTGATGCCGAGCATCCAGCCGCTCGAACCCAGGCCCTGGGGCTCGTTGATCGTGCATGCGTAGCCGATCAGGTCCCCCAGAGCGTGCGCGGCTCGCTCGCAGTAGCGGGCGAACAGCATGGGGAACCCTTCCGCGGCCAGGCCGCCCCGCTCGTGCAGCCACATCGGAACAGTGAAGTGGTGAAAGGTGACGACCGGCAGCACATGGTGCTGGTGGCAAGCCTCGAGGACCCTGCGGTAGTGATCCAGCGCCGCCTGCGAGAACTCGTTCTCCGCCGGCTCGATGCGCGCCCACTCGATGCCGAAGCGGAACGTGTTCAGGCCGCACGCCGCCAGAAGGGAGATGTCCTCGCGATAGCGGTGGTAGAAGTCGCAGGCGTCGCCCGACGGCTCGCGGCACGGCGTCGACTCCAGGTGCTCCCACCACCACCAGTCGCTGTTGGTGTTGCCCCCCTCCACCTGGTGCGCCGACACCGAGGCGCCGAAAAGGAACCCGTCTGGAAAGCGATTGCTGTCGGTCATCCGTGGGAGTGTTCCACACAACGGGCATCGGGCGGGGCGCCCAACTTCCCTCTTGACAGCCGATCCGGCCAGGCCTACGATCCGTTACTAAACCGCTTTACTAAAGCGGTTTATGAGTTAGGGAGCGGCAATGATCGGGTTGCCCCACGTTGTCTCGAGTCACGATCGCTGACGTGGCCGGCGCGGCCGGCGTGTCCAAGACCGCGGTCTCCTTCGCGTTCAACAACCCGGAGAAGCTCGGCCAGGCCACGCTCGAGCGCGTGCTCGGCGTCGCGCACGAGCTGGGCTACGCGCCCCACCCCGCCGCCCGAGCCCTGTCGATGCGGCGCAGCGGCACGATAGGCGTGCTGATCCCGCAGCGGCTTTCGACGGTTTTCGCCAACCCCTTTCTGAGCGAGCTGATGCAGGGGCTCGGCGAGCTCTGCGAGGAGCACGACCTGACGCTACTCCTGGTTCCGCCGCTCGACGGCTCGCTGGAGGGGGCGATCAGGCGGGCCTCAGTCGACGGTTTCATCAGCCTTGGACTCGGCCCCGGCGACCGTGCCCTCGAAGTCCTGGACCGGCTCGGGATCTCGACCGTGCTGATCGACTCGGAAGGCTCGCCTGAGCACCCCTCCGTCAACGTGGACGACACCGGTGGAGCGCGGGCCGCGGCCGAACATCTCCTCGGGCTCGGCCACCGCGACCTGGCGGTGCTCGTGCTGCCGCCGACCCGGTCCCAGGTGGGCAACACCCCGGTCGCCGCCCGGCGGCTGGCCGGCTACCGGGCCGCGATCCACGAAGCCGGCGCGCCAGACCCGGTCACCATCACCGCGGGAATCTCGGTGGCGGCCGGCGCGCGGGCGTTCGAGGCGCTGCCGAAGGGGAGGCGGCGCCCCACCGCGGTGCTGGCCATGAGCGACATGGTCGCGATCGGCGTGATGTCGGCCGCGCAGGCGGCCGGCCTGCGGGTGCCCGAGGACCTGTCGGTGGTCGGCTTCGACGACATCCCGATGGCCGCGTGGACCAACCCGCCGCTCACGACGGTGCGCCAGCCGATCGTCGCGAAGGGCCGCCTCGCGGCGCGTCTTTTGATCCAGCGGATGAAGGGGAGGGCCACCGTCGAGCCCACGCCGCTCGGCACAAGCCTCGTTTTGCGAGGTTCCACATCTATTCCCTCCGGGTCCCCGCGAGCTCGCGGCGAAGCCTCTGAGCTCGTGGGGTAGAAGGAGGTGGCCAGCCGGCACTCGTAACACGCGCGGGAGGAAATTTGAGATTTGCGAAATCAGGAGAGGAACATAGAATGAGCTGTCTAAAGCAGAGAAGCCGTCCATCCGGCAACCAATGGGGGATTTGACCATGCGCTCTAAGTGGTTTCAGCGCAGCCTGATTCTGCCCATGATGGCCGTGCTGACCGCTGTGGCGTGCGGCACCGGTTCGTCGCAGAACGCAGGCACCGTGCACGTCATCGCGGTGTGGAGCGGGCAGGAGCAGGCCAACTTCATGGCCGTGCTCAAGCCGTTCGAAGACTCGACAGGGATCAAGGTCTCTTACGAATCGACGCGTGACGAGGACGCGATCCTCACCTCACGGGTGGCCGCGGGCAACCCGCCGGAGGTGGCGGCGGCACCGAGCCCGCAGCTCCTCGCGCAGTTCGCCAAGAACGGCAAGGTCGTCGCGCTGAACAGCGCCATCGACATGACCGCCCTGCAAGCGAACACCGCTGCCAGCTGGATCAAGCTCGGCGAGCCGCTCAACGACGGCAAGCTGTACCAGATCTTCTCCTGGGCGGCCGTCAAGGGCCTCGTCTGGTACAACCCCAAGAACTTCCAGGCGAAGGGCTACGGCATCCCGAAGACCTGGGATGACCTGGTCGCGCTCCAGAGCCAGATCAAGGCCAGCGGCACCACGCCGTGGTGTCTGACGGTCGAGAGCGGCTCCGCGACAGGCTGGATGGCCAGCGACTGGCTCAAGGAGATCGTGCTGAGCCAGGCCGGTCCCGACGTGTACGACAAGTGGGTGGCCGGCACCCAGAAGTGGTCCTCGCCCGAGATCAAGCAGGCGTTCCAGACGTTCGGGCAGATCCTCGGACCCAACGGCAACAACGTTTACGGTGGCCCCAAGTACATCGTGGCGACGAACTTCGGTGACGTCGGCACGCCGATGTTCCAGAACCCGCCGAAGTGCTACATGCTCAACCAGGCGTCGTTCATCACCACGTTCTTCACCAGCGCCAACCCGAGCCTGCAGATCGGTACCGACTTCAACTTCTTCCCGCTGCCCGATGCCAGCACCCAGTTCACTGGCGCTCACGTGGTGGCCGGTGACACTTTCTCGATGTTCAAGGACACGCCGCAAGCCGAGAAGCTGATGCAGTACCTGACCACGGCGCAGGCTCAGGCGATCTGGGTCAAGCTCGGCGGCAAGCTGGCCGTCAACAAGCAGGTGCCCCTCAGCGACTATCCCGACGCGCTGTCACAGGAGTCCGCGCAGATCATCGTCAACACCGCGATCGCCAAGTACGACGCGACCGACAACATGCCGGCCGACATGAGGGCCGCCGCCTGGTCGGACCTCGTCAAGTTCATCCAGAACCAGGGACAGCTCGATTCGCTGCTCGCCGACCTGGACAAGGTCCAGGCTTCCGCTTACAAAGCCTGAGGAATTAGGAGAAGGAACCGGTGGACTTCAGCGTCCTGCTGCAGGACATCCCGACGCTTCTGGCCGTCATCGTCGGCGTGCCGGCGGTGCTGGTCGGATACATCTTCGGGGCCGAGTTCCTGGTCCGCCGTCTCCCCGACAAGAACCGTCCGCAGGTCCGGCCCTGGATATGGGTCGGACCTGCACTCTTCCTCGTTGCGGCCTTCCTGATGGTCCCCGCGATTGCGACGTTCATCCAGAGCTTCCAGGACAACCACGGCAATTTCGTCGGGTTCCAGAATTACGCGGACCAGCTCGGAGGCTTTCCCAGCAGCGGAGCCTGGATCGCGATCCGCAACAGCATCATCCTCTGGCTGATCGTCTACATGATTCTCGTGCTCGTGTTCGGCCTCGCGATGGCCGTCCTGTTCGACCGGGTCCAGTACGAGACCATCGTCAAGTCGCTGATCTTCATGCCTATGGCCATCTCGTCGGTGGCGTCCGGCGTGATCTGGAAGTTCATGTACTGGTACCAGCCGGCCGGCGCGGAGCAGACCGGCACGCTGAACGCGCTCGTGACGTTCTTCCATCACGATCCCGTCGCCTGGCTGCAGGACCAGTGGCCGAACGGCCTCGCGATTCTCAACAACCTCGCGTTGATCACCGTGGCGACATGGGGCATGACAGGTTTCTCGATGGTCATCCTCTCTGCTGCGCTCAAAGGCATTCCAGCCGATCTGCTGGAAGCCGCCAGGGTGGATGGAGCGGGTGAGATCACGATCTTCCGGCGCGTCATCTTCCCTCTGATGATGCCGACGATCGTGGTCGTGGCCACGACGCTGGTGATCTTCGCCATCAAGGTCTTCGACGTCCCTTACGTGATGACTAGCGGCCTTGGCAACACTGACGTGCTCGCGCTGCGTATGTACAACCTGATGTACCTGTCGCACAACAATGCGGCCGCGAGCGCGGTGGCGATCGTGTTGCTGGTCGCCGTCGTGCCCGTGCTCGTGTTCAACGTGCGGCAGTTCAGAGCCGTGGAGTCACGAAGATGAGCGTCGCGGCGGCCGGACGCGCGGAGTCGACGGCCGCCACATGGTCGCCTGCCTGGATCGTGCAGAGAATCCAGCGCTCCCTGCTGCACATCGCGGTCCTGTTCCTGACGCTTATGTGGATCGTGCCCACCCTCGGACTGCTGGTGAGCAGCTTCCGGCCCACCGCCTCGATCATCACCTCCGGCTGGTGGAAGGCGCTCTCGCCACCGTTCCAGTTCACGACGCAGAACTACTCCGACATGCTGAACCAGAGCAACATGGGCGCCTCGATCTTCAACAGCTTCATGATCGCCATCCCGGCGACCGTGATCCCGGTCACAGTGGCGGCGTTCGCCGCCTATGCGTTCGCCTGGATGAAATTTCCCGCACGCGATTGGATCTTCCT
>DAIPXW010000198.1:0-4932 GCA_036783075.1 Candidatus Dormiibacterota bacterium
AGCCCGTAGCCTCCATTCGCCTGCGGGAAGCAGACGCCAGGCAGCCCCATGGAAGCGAGCTTGGCGAAGATCTCCGGGTCGTGGTGCCGGGCGCGGTCGTTGGCCTGGATGGACGGCGCGAACTCGCGGGCGCAGAAGTCGCGCACCGTGGACACGAGCTGCTCCTGGTCGGGCGTGAGAGAGAAGTCGAGCATCCTATTTCTTCGGGCTGGCTGAGGGGCTGGGTGACGGGCTTGCCTTCGGGGTCGGCGACGACGACGCTGCCGGCAGCGGCTTGAGGTCGTTCGGCCCGACGCGCCCGATACCCGGCACGTGGTGGCCAATGCCCAGGATGATCGGGACCGTGCGCGAGCTGTGCAGCTGTGGCTGCACGAAATCGGAGTAGATCTGCTGAAGCTGGTGGATCCCGGCGACCGAGTCCAGGTGCGCCCCCGACGTTTTCGCCGCCGCCGTCTTCAGGGCCTGGAGGTCGGACTTGGAGACCATCGCGGCCGTGATCGGGTTCGACAGGATCTCGTTCTCGAGCTGGTTGACCTGCGCCAGGGTGAGACTCGCGGTTTGCAGCGCGGGCTCGAACGAGTTGTCGAGCGTGACAAGGGCCGCCACGGCCAGGTAGATGACCACGAGGGTGACCAGGCCGTGGACGAAAATGCCGAGCAGGCCGTCGACGCCTCGAATCGCTTCCATGCGGTGGAACGCCCCGCCGATCGCGCCGCCGATAGCGCCCAGGATGACGGCGAGGATCAGGGCGACGAAGACGCTGAGGACCGCGTTGAGGTGCAGGAGCTTCTGCATCTCGTTCGTGTACTGGTCGTGGAATCGGAACACGACGAGCAGGGTGCCGAAAAAGAAGATCTCAGCCAACAGCGGCTGGATGACGCCCCGCTGGTACCCGACGATCAGGGCGACGATCAAGAGCAGGACGACGACGATGTCGATGATCACGCGAGCATCCTCAGGCGGTCCTCGGATTCGCGACCCGAGCCCGAGCCTCGATGACCAGGTATCCGGCGAACATCGCGACGATGCCCAGCGCCTCGCTCACCGGCTGCGCCGCATAGACGCCCCTGGTCTGCGCGAAGCTGTGGCCGCCCGCCACTATGAAGGCGCCCGCGGCCAGGACGGCCAGCCCGACGACCCGGTTGACAGGCGCTCCGGCGCGAGCCGCGCGCCACGCGGACCAGGCGGCGCCTCCGACCAGGAGCAGCGTCCCGCCCAGGTTCGTGATCAGCGGCAGCACCGCCGGCACGTCGATCGCGCCTCGCGCCGGCACCTGGGCCCGGAGCAGCGCGGCGTCGGTGTGGGCGGCCAGCACGGCGAGCAGGCCCACCACCGAGATCAGGATCATCACGATCGTCGCGAGCCGGCCCACCCGGGGCGAGGTGAGGATCAAGAGCGAGCCAAGCCCGAGCCAGCCCACGTTGAGCACACCGCCGAAGAGGTAGTAGCCCTTGTACGTCGCGTTCGACCACCCGAAGGCCTGCCCGGCGGCCTCGAACAGGGCCGCCGCGGCGAACATGGCAAGCGCCAGGGCCCAGATCGCCTGGTAGGGCTTGCGGCGCCTGGAGTACTGGCGGGCGACCACGACGGCGAAGGCGCCGCCGACCGCGCCTGCGATCAGAGGGATCACGAACACCGGCGCCATTGTAAGAGCACGGCGGAGGACGGCCGAACGGCCTGTGTTCCGTTAGACTCGGTTCACTCTTGGCCCGAACGATCGCAGTCGCCATGCAAAAAGGTGGAGTGGGCAAGACCACGACCGCCGTCAACCTCGGCGCCGCGCTCGCAGAGCTCGGTCAGCGGGTGCTCCTCATCGATCTCGACGCCCAGGGGCACCTCACGCTGTACATGAAGCCTCCCGGTGAGATCGACAAGACGATCTACCACTTGCTCGTCGACCCGGACACGACGGTGATGGACGTGGTGCAGGAAGCGCCGCAGATGGGCGTCCACTACATTGCCGCCGACATCGAGCTCGCCGGGGCGGAGAACCAGCTGATCAACGAGATCGGCCGCGAGAGCATCCTGCGCGACAAGCTCGAGGCGGCCCAGCGCCGCTACGACTTCATCATCATCGACTGCCCGCCGTCGCTCGACCTGATCGTGATCAACGCCCTGGTCGCCGCCGACGAGGTGCTGGTCCCGCTGCAAGCCGAGTTCCTGGCCCTTCGCGGGATGCAGGAGCTGCTCGTCACCATGGAAAGGGTGAAGCGGCGCCTCAACCCGAGGCTCGAGCTGATCGGCATCCTCCCCACCCTCTACAAGCAACGCGCTCTCCACTCGCAAGAGGTGCTTGCGGCCGTGAGGGAGAAGTACGGCGACAAGGTCTACGACTTCGGGGTGACGGACTCCATACGCTTTGCGGAGACTCCTCTCGCCGGCCAGTCGATCCTTCAGTACGCCAAGGAATCGGAAGGTGCCAAGTCCTACCGTGCGCTGGCGGCAAAAGTCATGGAGAATCACAGGTAATGCCAACTTTCAAGCGTGTGTCGCTCGCCGGATCCGAAGAGCTGTTCCGGCCAACCCGCCCGCAGGTCGTCACCGACACGGACGAGGTGATCAAGGACGCGGTCGACCGCCACACCCCCGTGAAGGAGGTCGTCTACCGCACTCTCAACTTCACCCCCGAGGAGATCGAGCTCCTGCTGGAGGCGATCCAGACGGCGAAGTACCCGGACCGGCCGCGCGCGAAGCCGGCACTCGACAAGTTCGATTCGCTAGACGCCCTGCGGGTCAAGGTGCAGGGAGTGATCGAAACCTAGAGGCCACGTGGCATCCAGGCCGGATTTACTCCGGCCGTCCCCTCGCGCGCCAGTTACCACTGAGCGTTGCCCGGAGCGACTACTTGGAAGATCCGAACCTTCGGGAAGGTGAGCAGACCCGTCGGCTTAGGCCGACCAGTCAATGCGATCAGTAAGTCACATCCTGCACGCGCCTGGCGCGCAGCGGAAACCGTCCGGTTTCCGCTCATTCTTTTATCTCCTTCTGAAGCGCCGCCTTGCGTAGCCGTAGACCCAGAACAGGCAGACGAGCGAGAGCAGGATCGCGAACCCGACTGCGGCGGCGTGCTCCATTGCGGTACATAGTGCATTAAAGGAATTTGATGCCCAAGCTCGCCATCGTGAAAGTCAAGCTCGATCGCGAGGTCAACGCGTACATCGTCTCGTGCGCGAACACCAAAGAGGCCGTGGTCATCGACCCCGGGTTGCCCGCGGAAAAGATCGCGGAGCAGTCCAAGGGCCTCAAGATCCGCTATATCCTCGCCACCCATTGCCATCCAGGGCACGTCGCGGGCAAGGACGATCTGAAAGCTGTGACCGGCGGCGAGACCGGCCTCCACTCGGCCGACGCGAAGCAGTTCCTGCGCTCGGCCGACCGCTACCTGATCGACGGTGACGAGCTCGAGTTCGGCGAGTTCAAGCTGAGCGTGATCCACACGCCGGGCCACACCCCGGGAAGCCTGTGCTTCGTGGTGGCGAACCACGCCTTCGTGGGAGACACGATCCTGGCCGGCGGGATCGGGAAGCAGACGCCGGAGACGGACCTGCGGCGCCAGATGATGAGCATCGGGACCAAGCTGCTGCGCCTGCCGCTCTCGACCGCGCTGTACCCGGGTCACGGGCCGGCGACCAGCTTGGAACGCGAGCTTGCCCAGAACCCGATCTTCCGCGGCGCCCCCAGCCCGCGCTAGAAATATGAGCGGAAACCGGACGGTTTCCGCTCATCGCCCGGTCGGCCGAGGCCGACGGGGCTGCTCACTTTCCCAGCAGGTTCGGATCCTCGAAATGGTTACTCCAAGCAACGTTTGGCGGTCAACCGCACGTGTAGTGACGGCCGGAGTAAATCCGGCCTTAGCGCCACGTCTACACGTTGACGAGGCTGAGGGAGATCTTCGTCACGCCTGAGCTTCCGTCCGCTCCGACTATGCCCGTCGACCTGTCATTGCTCTTGCGCGTGAACACCGCCGAGAAGGACGTGCCGGTCGCACCGCTGAACTGAATGGTCCAATCCCCCTGGCTGAGCTTGTCCGCGTAGAAGGTGTGCACCTTGTCGACGCTGTCCAGCGTCTCCCACTCCATGCCCCAGTCAACCTTTCCGTTGGTCGGGAACTTTGCGCCGGCGGTCAACCTCGCGCCCGGGTAGATCGGAACGTCGGCCGGAAAGTCCGCAGGCATCGCAACCTCGGGATCGAGCGTCACCGGTCCGCCCGCCGCAACCGACGCCTTTGCGCCCGCGCTGGGGGACGCGCCCGATGTGCCGGAAGACCCTGCGCAGGAGGGAGCGAACGCGACCACGATCAGAGCGATCACAAGCCTGCGCGATGTGGCCATCGGACCCGAAAGTCCGACGCGCGCCTTGACCGCGGTCAACGAATCTGGCGGGCCGGGCGGACCATCCGACCCGCGGCGCGGCCCACCTTCTTCCCGTCGCGCAGCACCGCGCCGCCCCGAAGGAAGACATCCCTGATCGCGAACCGGAAGGTCATGCCTTCGAGGGCCCCATGGCGCTGGCGCGAGCGCATCGCGGATGGACGGATGACCGTTTTTCGCTGCGGATCCACCACGACCAGGTCCGCGTCGTACCCCGGCGCGATCGCGCCCTTGCTCTCGCGCAGGCCCGCCAGGTCCGCCGGGCCCTCGCACACCCAGCGGGGCGCCAGCCAGACGTCGCCCAGGCGGCTTGCGAGCTCGAGGCAGCTCACGTATAGCGTCTGCACGCCGGGGCTCCCGGAGGGCGCCTGGTCGAACGGGCGCGCCTTCTCCTCGTCGGTGTGGGGCGCGTGGTCGGTGGCGATGACGCGGATCACGCCCTTCGATGCGGCCTCGACCAGGGCCTGGCGGTCGGCGGTCGTGCGGACCGGCGGGAAAACCTTCATCGCCGTCCCGAGCCGCCCGAAGTCCTGGTCCGACAACCAGAGGTACTGGGGGCAGG
>DAIPXW010000199.1:0-4931 GCA_036783075.1 Candidatus Dormiibacterota bacterium
GCGTACACCTCGTCGGTGTGCCGGCCGACGGGCGGCAGGCCGCCCGTGATCAGCGCCTCGCGCAGAGCCGCCGGGGCGATGGAGAGATAGGTGGTGACGCAGAAGCCGCCGAAGCTCTGGCCGAGGACGCTCCATCGCTCGACACCGAGCTCGCGACGGATCCATTCGGCGTCGCGGACGATCGAGTCGGCCCGGAAACGTTTGAGGTAATCCGCTTGCTGAGCGGGCGTGAGCCCGGCGAGCGACCCGACGGGCGTCGACCGTCCGGTGCCACGCTGGTCCAGCAACAGGACGCGGAAGTCTCGAAGCGCGCGGTCCAGCCAGCTCGGGCTGGTTGGATGCCGGGTCGGGCGGGACGCCTCCATACCGGGCCCGCCCTGGAAGAACACGAGAAAGGGCCGGTCCCTACCATCCGGATCGCTCACCTCGCGTGCGAACACCGTTATGCGCCTGCCCCCGGTATCGGCGTGGTCGAGTGGAACGGCAAACTCATGCTCGGTGATGGCGAGCCCGCGGGTCTTTACTGTGAAGGCCATGGCGGCTAGCAAAGTACCCCTTTTCCGTTAACCGCGGTGAGCCTGGACCTGACCGTTCACGACCACGGCGGCGCGACCGAGCTCGTCTTCAGTCGCTTCCCGGCGGCGCGCGACCAGGTCGCGGCGTGGTACGTGCACAACGTGCTCGTGGACGCGGGAGGCGCGCACACGGTGCTCGCGCTCGAAGCCTGGCTCCGTGAACGGCAGCTCGATGCGCTCTTGCTGGGTCACCATCACGAGGATCACGCCGGGGGAGCGGGAGCACTCGCACGCAGGGGCGTTCCGGTGCACGGCAGCCGGGGCACCGCGGCGCGCTTGAGGCGCCCGAGCCACGTGCCCGACTACCGCGCTCGACTCTGGGGACAGCGCGCGCCGCTTCGAGTGCGCCCACCGGCAGGCCTGCCGCTCGAAGCCCTGCCTCTACCGGGCCATTCCCCGGACCAGCTCGGCTATTTCGACCACGAGACCGGCTGGCTCTTCTCGGGTGACCTCGTCCTTCGGCGGCGCCAGCAGGTCGCGATGCCCGGCGAGGATCCCTGGGCGATGATCGACTCCTTGCGCCGCGTCCTCCGACTCGGGCCTGCGGCCCTGGCGACCAGCCATCGTGGATTGATCTTGGAACCGGGATCGGTGCTGAAGGATCAGCTCGACCACCTCGAACATCTTGCCGGGCAGGCGGCGCTCCTGCGTGGCCGGGGGCTGAGCATCGACGCCATCGTGCGCGAGCTGTTTGGAGGCGAACCGACACCGCCGGGATTCGACATGACCTGGCAGCAGTTCTCGGGCGGCGAGTTCTCGAGCCGACGGTGGATCAAAGCCTTCCTGCGATCAACCGCCGGCAGGGGCGGCAACATCAAGAGCGTAAAGGACATTGCCGCCGGCAGCACGTCGCCGGCCGCCAATCGACGCGCACCGTAGCGGTCGGAGACCACTCCCGGCCCGCGCAAGGTGGGACTACCGCCCAGGCACCCCCCTTTCGCCTATTGGCAGCCGCTGGCCGGGCGGGCAGCATCGAGAACCTGAGGGAACGGCAGGCCGACATGGCCGATGCAGACTCGAAGAGGGCCGGTGCGTGTGGGCGCGCGCGAAAGTCCTGCTGTTCCCGCCAAATCGGGCGCCCGTACGTGAGGGGGACCCTTGCGGTGGCAGGCTGGCGCGCCTATGTTTTCGGGAGCAGGTGGTGTCTCGTAGGGGCAGGCTCTCCATCGCGACGACGAGCGCGCGTGTGAACGCGCGCTATCCCTGGCGCTCGGTCGCCCGGCGACTTTCCCACCGTAGCCGTGTGAGGGTGGCCCGGGCCGGCCTCGCTTTAGGCCGCAGGCGCCGCGAGTGGCTGGCGCTCGGAGCTGCCGTCGGCAGCGCATCCGCGTACCACGCGAGACAGGCGGGGAGGCCATTTTCGTCCGCTCTGCGGCGGGGTCTCGGTAGACGCCAGGTGCTCATACGTAATCGACACCGCGACTCGTCTGCACAGGCGACGCTGAAGCCGGCGCAGCGACGAACGCTGGAAGCCGGTTCGTGCATCGTGCTGAGCGCTGTGGGGATCGGGTTCGAGATCGGCGGCTGGCCGGTCTGGAGCATCGCGGCCGCGATCGGCCTGTACTGCGCCTGGGTGGTCGTTTATGCCGAGATCACGGTCCAGACGAGTCGCGGCCCAACGATGTCGTCCCGGCAGTGGTGGCACGGCCCGCTTGGATCACGCCGCCTCACGAGCCGGTGGCCGGCATCAGCGTCTGAGTCGCAGCCACCTTACGAAGAGCGAACCGCCTAGGCCGGTCGCGAACAGCGAGCCGAGCAGCATCAGCGCGAGCTGCAGTGGTCCCGGTCCTCCGCCTCCACTGGGTGAGCTCGGCTTGTTAACCTGCGGTCCGGCTTCCGGTGGTGTCGCCGACGGTTCGCCTGACGGAGACGCTTCGGCTGAGGGCGAAGGAGACGGGGACGATGCAGCTAGCTGCGTGGGCGGGTTCGGCTGCTGTTCGGCTCCACCCGGCGTCGAGGTCGGGGTCGCGGGTGCGCCCGTCACGGAGATCGTCCCGGCCGCGCCGCTCCACGTACCGCCCGCGGCGTCCTGAACAGTCAGCGTCGGATGGAACGTGCCGGCGGCATAGGAATGGCCGGCCGCGGACCCTGATCCGGTCGCTCCGTCGCCATAGTGCCAGGTGAACACGTAAGGCGCCAGGCCACCACTCGCGCCGGCCGTGAAGTCGACCAGGAGCGGGGTGACCCCCGTCGAGGGCGACGCCGAGATGGAGACGCTCATGGCGGAATAGACCTTGACGTCCACGGAGGCGTGCGCCACCTGGCCGCTCGCATCGCTCACCGTCAGTGCCGCCGTGTACGTTCCGACGCCGCTGTAGTCGTGGCTCGGGCTCTGCGAGGTCGAGCCCGTTCCGTCGCCCAGGTCCCATATAAAGGAATAGGGGGCCTGGCCGCCTGCGATCGACCCGGTCAGCTTCGTCGTAAGGGGTGCGTCCCCCGTTGCGGGAGCGGCGCTTGCGCCGGCGGTGAGCAACCCGATCACCGGGATGCTGATCGCCTGCGCGCCGGCCGTCGCGCCGTTGGCGTCGGTCACCGTCAGGTTCACGCTGTAGGTACCCGCAGCCGTGTACGTGTGGCTCGGGTTCTGACCCGTTCCGGTGCTCGTGTCACCGAAGGTCCAGGAGTAGGTGTAAGGCGCCAGCCCGCCGCTCGGGGTGCTTGCGAAGCCGACCGTCAGCGGCACCATGCCGGTCCCCGGGCTGGCCCCGTCGCTGACACTCAACGTCGCGCTGACCGCGATCGTAAGCGCGGTCGCCGAGCTGCTGCTGCCGTCGGCGTCGGTCAGCGTCAGGTGAACGCTGTATGTGGCGGCCGAGCTGAATGTGTGGCCGGGGTTCTGGGCGGTCGACGTGGCTCCGTCACCGAATGTCCACGCATAGCTGAATGGAGCCGTTCCGCCTGTCGCCGAGCCGGTGAAGGCGACGACGAAAGGCGCATCGCCTGCGCTGCGATCAGCCGCGGCCGACGCGGCAGGAAGCGGGTTGGCGCTGATCGTGATGGTCGCCGCCACCGCAACGGCACCGGCTCCATCGGTCACCGTCAGCGTGGCGCTGTAGGTGCCGGCCACGCTGTATACATGACTCGGGCTCTGGCTCGACGATCCGGTCGTGTCACCGAACGTCCACGCATAGCTGAACGGAGCCGTCCCGCCCGCGGCCGTCCCCGTGAAGTCCACGGTCAGCGGCGCGTCGCCGGCAAGCTTCGAGGCGCCCGCCGTCGCGGACAGAGCCCCGTGGACCGTGATCGGGAGCGCGCTCGCTGTCGCCGTGACGCCGTTGGCGTCGGTCACGGTCACGGTCACGCTGTAGTTCGCGGCGGTGGTGTAGCTGTGGCTCGGATTCTGGGCTGTCGCGGTGGCGCCGTCGCCAAAGGTCCAGACGTAGCTGTAAGGCGGAAGGCCGCCGGCGGGCGTGCTGGTGAAGTTGACCGCGAGCGGAGCGTCCCCGCCGGTCGTGCTGGCGCTGTCGGTGAGGCTCAAACCCGGGCTGACACTTATCGTGATGGCGGTTGCCGCGGCAGTGCGGGAGCCGGAATCGGTCACCGTCAGACCGACGGTGTACGTTCCTGGCGCGGTGTACGTGTGAGAGGGGTTCTGGGCTGCCGACACGGCGCCATCACCGAAGGACCATGCGTAGCTGTACGGGCCGACGCCGCCGGCAGCCGACCCCGAGAAGGCCACGCCGAACGGAGCGTCTCCGGAGCGCGGTCCCGATGAGGCGGTCGCCGACAGTGGGACCACGACGGAAATCAGGAGCGGCGTCGCAGTCGCCGTGACGCCGTTGGCGTCGGTCACCGTCAGGGTCACGCTGTGGTTCCCGGCCGCCGTGTAGGTGTGGCTCGGATTCTGGGTCGTCGCGGTGGCCCCGTCGCCGAAGGTCCAGACGTAGCCGTAGGGCGCGAGGCCGCCGCCAGGCGTGCTGGTGAAGCTGACCGCCAGCGGAGCGTTCCCACCGGTTGTGCTGGCGCTGTCGGTGAGGCTCAACGCCGGGCTGACGGTGATCGCTATGGCGGTTGCCGTGGCGCTGCGGGAGCCTGAATCGGTCACTGTCAGGCTGGCGGAGTACGTGCCTGGGGCCGAGTACGTGTGAGAAGGGTTCTGGACTGCCGAGACCGCGCCATCACCGAAGGACCATGAGTAGCTGTACGGGCCCACGCCGCCGGCGGCCGACCCTGAGAAAGCCACGCTGAACGGAGCGTCTCCCGAACGTGGTCCCGATGAGGCGTTGGCCGACAGGGGGACGAAGACGGAGATCGTGAGCGGAGCTGCGGAGGCGGAAACCAGGTTGGCGTCCGTGACGCTCAGGCTCACGGTGTAGGTACCCGCGGTGGCATATGTGTGAGTCGGGTTCTGGGCCA
>DAIPXW010000200.1:0-4931 GCA_036783075.1 Candidatus Dormiibacterota bacterium
CGTCAACTTCGAGTTCCGCTGGGTGAACCGCGACCCGGCCGCCTTGAAGGAATGGGAGCAGCTGGACGGCGACAGCGTTCCCCTCCTCCGGATGGGCAACAACGCGATCGTTCGCGGCTTCGACCGGATCAGGGTGCAGCAGCTGTTCGGCTGGGTTGGCTGTTAGCGCCTAACCGTTTTCGGTGACGCTCCAGATGTCACCGACGGTGAAACCTTCTGGGAACGGATCGGCGGGATCCACCAGGTAGTTCGAGATCGCGTAGATGTAGGCGGAGCCCGTGATCGTCGGCACGACCGCCGGGTACGGGCCCACCTCGGCCGAGCGCACCAGCCTTCCGGTGAAAGTCGTCCCCAGGATCCCTTCGTGGACGAAATCCTGGTTCAGCCCCAGCTTCTTCTTGGCGTGCATGACAGCCATCTGGGCGCAGGTTCCGGTGCCGCACGGTGAGCGGTCCAGGATGCCGGTCCAGGTCTCGGGCCGAGCCCAGTCGAACCGGCCGCTGGAAATGACGACGGTGTTTCTTTTCGAGACTCCCGGTCGAGTCGCGGGGCCCGAGAACTGCATGATCGACACGCCGCTGATGGCCGGGTTCTCGGGATGGGCGACCGGCAGCTGTTCGCGAGCCGCGGCCTTGATCATCTCCCCCACCCGAACGAGGTCTCGCCCCTCATCGGGGGTAATGCGGAAGCCAACCTGCTCTGCCTCGACGATCGCATAGAACATGCCGCCGTACGCGATGTCGACCGTGACCGTACCCAGCTGTGGAACCTCGACCGGAGCGTCCAGATGCACCGCGAAAGCCGGCACATTCTCGAAGGTGATGCTCTTGGTTCTGCCGGCTTCCACCGCGGCGGTGACCCCGATCAGCCCGGCGGGAGCCTCGAGCAGGAACTCGGTGGTCGGCTCGGTCGCCGCGATGAAACCGGTTTCGAGCAGCGCCGTCGCCGTGCAGATGATGTTGCTCCCGGACATGGGCGGGTACTCGGTCTGCTCCATGATCACGAACCCGGCCGCGGCACGGCGATCCGTCGGCGGCAGCACGACGTTGCAGCACAGGCCTGGATAACCTCGGGGCTCGCGCAGCATCAGCTTCCGAATCCCGTCCAGGTGCTCCTCGAAATAGGTTCGTTTCTCGAACATCGTTTCACCGGGCACGTCGGGAACGCCCCCGAGGATGACTCGCCCCGGCTCACCGGCAGCGTGAAGGTCGACAGCCATGAGCATCCGTGCGGAGCGCATCAGTTCTTGCCTTTGTCAGGTGGCCGGCTTGCGGTGGTGAGTAGGGTGCACATTAATAGATGACGCGCGTGACCGCGGTCGTCCCGATCTCGGCGCGCACCTCAACCACCAAGGAGCTGACCGATGCAGGTCGAGGGTTCGATCAGGAGCGCTCTCTATCTCTACCCGAAGAACGGCGACTATGCCTCGGTACTGGCCTTCATGCGGACCGAAAGGGTGCTGGAGCTCTCACGCGAAAGCGGGGGCTTCCTCGGAGGGTCGTACAACGTCCCCACCTCGGGACAGGGTCCGATGCTCGTGCTGGCTGCCTGGCGCAGTGAGGCCGATTACCGGCGGTGGGTTGCCAGCCCGGTTCGCGCCGCGATGACGCCGGCGCTGATGGCGGTGGTCGAGCGCGAGCCGGTAGCCGGAGAGATGTACTTGATCGCCCGAGAGCTGCCTGCGTAAGGTCCACCAAACCCGCGGCCCGCGACGATCTAACATCGCAACGTGATTCGGGCTGTCCACGCCGACGGCCTCCTCGACCCCTCCACCGGAGAGACGACGCGTGAGGCCGTGGTGCTGGTCCAGGACGGCCGGGTCACCAAGGCGGGCCAGCGGTCGACGACCCAGGTCCCGCGCGACGCGGAAGCGATCGATGCCACGGGCCTGACCCTCCTTCCCGGTCTCATCGACTGCCACGTGCACCTCACCAACCTAGGCGAGGGCCTCGACTTCGCCCGCGAGCTGACCACCCCTCCGACCCTTGAGCTGATGCGGGCGGTCCGGGCGGCGCGCCGCACTTTGGACGCCGGCTTCACCACCGTGCGAGATGCCGCCGGCACGCCGGCCGGCGTGCGGATGGCGATCGATGCGGGCTACTTCCCGGGCCCGCGCATGTTCGTCACGGTCAGCGCTCTGAGCCAGACCGGCGGCCACACCGACGCCCATTTCATGTGCGGCGCGGACCTCGACATCCCGCTCCCAGACCGGCCGTACAACGTGGTGGACGGCGTCGAGGCGATGCGCCTGCGGGTGCGCGAGGTGATTCGAGCGGGCGCCGACTGGATCAAGCTCTGCACGTCGGGCGGCGTGCTCTCCCCCGGCGACCAGCCTCACCACTCGGCCCTGACGCTGGACGAGATCAAGGCCGCGGTCCAGGAAGCCGCCACTCAGGGGCGAAAGGTGATGGCCCACGCGCAGGCCAATGCCGGGATCAAGAACGCACTGCTGGGGGGCGTGGCGACCATCGAGCACGGCATCTGGCTCGACGGCGACGCGATCGAGATGATGCTCGACGGCCACATCGCCCTGATACCGACTCTGGTCGCGCCGCGATGGGTGATCAGGCACGCCGAGGCCGGAAAGATGCCCGCCTACGCGGCGGAAAAGGCACGCGCGGTCATCGTCGACCATTCGACGAGCATCCGGCAGGCGGTCGAGGCCGGTGTCACGATCGCGTTCGGCACCGACACCGGTGTTGGGCCGCACGGGAGCAACGGCGAAGAGTTCCTGCTCATGCAGGAGCTGGGCATGGAGCCCCTGGACTGCATCCGCGCCGCGACCACGGTCGCAGCACAGACGATTGGAATGCAGGCGGTCGGCACCCTGGCACCGGGTTCGTGGGGCGACCTGATCGCGGTGGCGGGCGACCCGCTGTCCGATCTTGGGCTCCTGGCCCGCCCGGAGAACATCCGCCTCGTGGTCAAAGGCGGCGAGGTGGTCAAGGCCCTCGCGGCCGGGTGAGGCAAGTCCGGCCTGGCCGCCGGTTACCTGGTCAGGTGCTTCTCAAACCAGCCGACGATTCGCTCCAGGCGATCCACCCGCCGATCCGGCCTGCCCGCCATGAGCATGAGGTGGGACTCGTTCGGGTACCTCACCATCTCGACCTCGCGGCCGAGTGACCGCAGGATCGTAAAGACGATCTCGGACTGGCCTGGCGGGCATCGATGGTCCTGCTCCGCATGCAGCAGGAGAAGCGGGGCTTTGTTCCTGTGGATCCTCGTGAAGGGCGAGCGGTCCAGGAACTCGCTCATCTGCTCGGCGGGACGCTCGATGCCGGCGGCGCCCGGACCTATTACGAGGCCGAAGTCGGAGCTCGCGAACATCCCAAGCAGGTCTGTGGCCGGGTTCTCGCTCACTGCGGCCGCAAACACCCCAGGGTGCGCACCCAGCAGCCAGTTGGTCATGTAGCCGCCGTAGGAAAGGCCGAAGACCCCGATCCGGTCGCGTTCCGCAAGGCCTTCATCGATCGCCCATTCGACGATGCGAAGCACGTCGCCGGCGTCCTTGTCGCCCCAGCGTCCTTCGATGGCGCGCGCGTAAGCCTCGCCGTAACCGGTGGAACCGCGGGGGTTGCAGGTGAGGACGTGGAAGCCGGCGTCGGCGAGCGCGTTGAGCTCGAGCCAGGGCGTCGGTCCGTACGAGAGGTTGGGACCGCCGTGGACCCCGACGACGAGCGGGCCGCGCTTGCGCCCGTCACGAGCCCGCAGCAACCAGGCGTGGATGCTGTGGCCTTCGGGATGAGCGATGCTCAGCGTTTCAACGGACCGCTGGAACGGTCCAAACCACTTGCCCCCGTCGGTCGTGAGGCGGCGGAGCTTGCCATGCTCGACCGCGTAGACGTCGGATGGACCGTTGCCTGAAGCGACCACCGCGACCCGGCCGCCGCCCGTTGCGATGGCGCTGCACACCATGTCGTCTTCGGCCATGGCCTCTACGCTCCCGCCGACACCGAACCTGTAGGGGTGTGCCGCGCCTCGTCTCGCAACCAGGCCGATGACGCTGTCGCCATCGAGCCACGCGATCGGCGGTGGCCCGAACTGCTCCGGGTCTTCGAAGTCCCCGTATGTGGTGTTCCAGATGTTGAGGTCACGACCGGCTGCAAGCTGCCTCGCTTTCTTCCCGTCTGAGACGTAGAGGTCGACGTTCGCCCAGCCGGGCGCCTTGGGATGGCTGTTGCCGAGAAACGCGACATGACTCGAGGGAGCCCAGGCCACGTTGTGGATGGCCCCGGCGAGAGCTGCGAGCTGCGCCGGCGCGCCCGCAGACGTGCCCGATGCACCGATCCTCCACAGGGATGGGTACTCGAGAAGCGCCGCCTCGTCGCGGGGGTCCGCGAGGAAGCAGATCTGCTTGCCGTCAGGTGACCAGCGGGCGGCGCTGACGTCATAAGTAGGAGCGGTCAGCCGGGCTGGTTTGCCCCCTGCGACATCGACGACCCAGACGCTCGTGAACTCGTCTCGATAGCCGCCGCCGTCGATCTGCCAGGTGTAGTCACGGATGCGTCTGGCGATCGGGTCGTCATCCTTGCCGACCAGGAATCGCTTCTCTCCGCTCGGGGCGAGCAGCAGGAGGCGCTTGCCGTCGGGCGACCAGTCCGCTCCGCCTATGCCGTTGGGCAGGTCCGTGACTTGCCGCGGTTCCCCTCCCCTCAGCGGAATCACCCATGCCTGCAGCTTTCCTGATCGGTCCGACAGGAACAGAAGCGAGGCGCCGTCGGGTGAGAAGCTCGGCTTGCAGTCGGTGCCTTTGCCGGTGGTGATCTGCTCCGATCGAGCGCCGTCAAACGTCGTGCGCCAGAGCCGCCGAGTGTATTTGTTGTCTTCCACTGTGCGGCGCGTGTAGACGATCGAGGACCCGTCGGGTGCCACCGCCAAGCCCTGGACGACGACCTGCTGGAGCAGGTCTTTGGGCTTGAAGGGCCGAGTGG
>DAIPXW010000201.1:0-4927 GCA_036783075.1 Candidatus Dormiibacterota bacterium
GACGTTCCCACCGTCGTGATCTACGGCGATTGGTTTGACGGACAGCCGTCCGACGACCCTGTCGGCGCGGGTCCGGCGACCGGCACGACGATGCACTTCCGCGGCACGGTGGAAGGCCACCCGGCAAACATCTTCGGCAGTGACGAGCACGACCGGTTCTACTTCGACCAGACGCTGCTGCTGGGCCAGACCAACGTGTACGGAACGGCGCTGAACCTGGCCCTGATGACGAACACCGGCGACTACTTCGAAGTCAGCCAGCTGCAGACCATGTACACGTTCCACCCGGACCGGACGGCGACGTACTGCGGCTGCGCAGGCGACGCCTACAACGGGCAATCCGTGCGCGACACGCTGCTGCTCGACGGCCAGCTCGGCAACAACACCTACGTCGTCAACACAGCCGGCAGCCTCGTCGCCGTGCCGCACGACTACATCGTCAACGTGCTCGACAGCGGGCCGTTCTCGACCTGCATCCTCGGAACGTTCGATCCGACGTGCGGCCTCAACACGCTCACGGTGAACGGGACCGCCAATCCGGACACGTTCCTGCTGCGCCGCTCCAACTTCATCCCCGACCAGCTCGGCGCGCTGACGCCCGCGTTCGTCGCTCTCCTGCATGGAACCGTCAGCGACATCCAGAGCCTGGTCCGCAAGGACGTCGAGCGGATCAACTACGACGAGCACATCAACGCCCGCCTGACCGTGAACGGCATGGGCGGCGACAACAACTTCTACATGGATGACAACGCATCGATCACGACTCTTGACGGCGGCACCGGAAACGCCCTGTTCCAGTTCGGCCAGCCTTACCAGACGCCGCGCTACGCGCCCAACGTGGCGATCGAAGACATGTTCCCGACGGTCGACACCACCGTGGGCTGGCTCTCGCGCGGCAACAGCTTCCCGACGATCGCTCACGGCGGCTCGGGCAACAACACGTTCCTCGTGTACAGCAACCAGGCGCCGCTGCGGCTCGAGGGCAGCGCCGGCAACAACCTGTTCGCGTTCAAGGCTTCGGCACTGATCGACCCGATCACCGGTCTAGCTCTGATCGACACCTTCGCCACCCCGCCACCGCAGCCGGACGGCTACGGAAACGAAGGCTCGAGCGACCGGGAGGGCGACCAGAACGGGCCGCCCGACCACGATGACGACGACGTGGTGGTCCGCTACACGGTCAACGACCCGGTGTCCGTCGACGGTGGCACGGGGATCAGCTCGATGTACGTGCTCAAGACCAGGTTCCGGGACAACATCGTCACGACCAGCAACCACCTCTATGGCGCGGGCCTCAACATCGACTTCGCGAACCTGAACTGCGAGCCCGAGCCCGCCGAGTCGACGAACGAATCGAAGGCGGAGTCCGGGTCGGAGTCGTCTTGCGAGGGCGAGGACGAGATGGGGGATCAGTACGGCGTGCACGAGCCCACGACCGACGCGACCGAAGTGGCGCCGGACTACGACGGGGGCGGGCCGTACATCATCGAGCCCGCCGACTTCGGCCAGGACCAGCAGAGCTACGGCGGTCCCGACCAGTCGTTGGGCCCCGTGGTCAGTCGCTCGATCCAGGGCCTGAGCGCGGTCATCAACCACAGCGTGGTCGAGACCTCCGGGCAGTACGGCGGCTGGAACGGCTATGGCAGCGGCGACCCCGCAGACGGAATCTCGCTCAACATCGCCTCGCCGGTGGCGGGCCAGATCGTGATCCGCCAGAGCTACCCGATGGTCGTCTCCGAGGCGACCGGCAACGCCGTCACGTACACGATCAGCCTGCTGGCCGCACCGACCCAGGATGTCTTCGTCAACGTGTCCGCCGCCATCCCGCAGCTCGACGCGTACACGAACGCGGGTACGCGGCACGTGCTGATCTCGTTGAACGGCACCACCTTTGGGCTATATGGCGTGGTCAGGTTCGCCGCCGGCGACATGAGCCCGAAGACGGTGTGGATCAAGGCCGCTCCAGACGAATCGCTCGGCGCGGACGGCGGCCAGCTGGCGACGGTGAGCATGAGCAGCCAGAGTCGCGACGCCCGGTACAACCACGTGTCGATCCAGAACGTCATGGTCCAGATCGTCGACAACGACCACCCCGGACTGCTCTTCACGCAGCCTCAGGACGGGCTGACGGTGCTGGCCGGCGCGCCGCCGTTCGGAATCACCGACAGCTACACGGTGGCCCTGGCGACCCCCGCCATCGCCCCGGTCACGGTCACGCTCGTGTTCAACGAGGACCGGCTCGCACTGTCCAGCACCGATCCGCGGTGGAACGCGGCGACCTTCTCATTCACGTTCCCCGCCGGCGACGTCACCCCCGCCACCGTCATGGTCGCGGCCGCGGCGCCGGATGACGAGCCTGGCGAGGGTCACGGGAGCGAGGCGGCCGACAACGCCCACGAGCAGGGTGCCGAGGGTAACGACAGCAACCCCGGCGTGGCCACGATCGCGCATCTCATCAGCAGCGCTGATCCGGGCTACGCGGCGCTCTCGAGCGGTCCCGCTCCGACGGTCTCGGTCAGGGTCCTCGCAGGCGAACCGGGCGAAGAGAACGGGTACAGCGGTGGCTACGGCGAGGGCGACGGCGGGGTGCCGGACGTCTACGTCAAGCCGACCACGGTGCCGCTGCTCGTCGTCGTCGGCGACCCGCTCGGGGCTGTCTACAGCATCCGGCTGACCGAAGCTCCGGATGGATACCACCACGTCACGCTCGCGATTCAGACCGACGGGCAGACCCTGGTCTCGGACGCCTGCGGCTGCGACGCCCGCTTCACGCCGGGCACGCTGACGACTGCGCCGACGATCACGTTCAACTCGACCAACTGGTACATCCCGTTCGTGGTCAGGGTGACCTGGAACCCGGCGGCTCCCGGACCCGATCCGTTCCAGCCCCTGAAGGTGTTCCCGGCGCTGGCCGCGGAGGAGCTCACCAACGGTGACACGCAGCACGCCCGGGACTTCGCCGGCTCGATCTACGACATGCTCTACGACGGCGAGGACAGCACCGACCACGGAAGCGACGAGCAAAACGAGTCGGATGGAGCGCCGGAGGGGCGGGTCGCCGCCGTCCAGCAGCTGTTCTGCACCGACGGCACCACGGGCAACGACGCTACAGAGCAGAACGAGGGCCAGGGCGACGAGTACCGCGAAGGTGACGGCGGCGGCGAGACCGACGCTCCGTGCGGAGACCTGCCGGGCCGGCAGCCGATCATCCTGCCGGTGGCGGGCCAGTTCGTGCTGCCGCAGCAGCTGCTGAGCCCCAAGCCGCCGACCGAGATGGCCGCCGGCGCCCAGCCCGAGTTGACCTCGGTAAGCCCGAACCTGGTCATCGAGGCCACGAGCCCGGCCGGAGCGCTCGTCAACTACGCGCCCGCTGTCGCCACCGGCGAGATCGGCGTGGCCACGATCACCTACTCGAAGGCGTCGGGCACGGTGTTCCCGCTGGGCCTCACCACCGTCACCGTCACGGCCATCGACCAGGGCGCAAACGTGGCCTCGACGAGCTTCACGGTCCTCGTCCGCGACACGACGCCACCCGCCTTCACCTCACCCGTGGACCCGAACCAGACGGTCGAGGCGACAGGTCCGGCCGGGGCGGTCGTCTTCTATGCGCCTGCGACGGCGACGGACGCGGTCGGACCGGTGACGATCACGTACTCGCTGGCGTCCGGCAGCACCTTCCCGCTCGGCACGACCACCGTCACGGTGACGGCCCGTGACGGTGCGGGTAACAGCTCGACCCAGACTTTCAAGGTCACGGTGCGCGACACGACGGCGCCGGTGATCACCTCGGCGCCGAACATGACCGTCGAGGCGACCAGCTCGTTGGGCGCATACGTGACGTTCGCGGCCACGGCCACGGACGCCGTCGGCCCGGTGACGCTGGTCTACTCGAAGCCGTCCGGTGGCCGCCTGCCGCTGGGTACGACGACAGTGACGGTCTACGCCGTGGACGGCGCGGGCAACAAGTCGCCGAGCCAGAGCTTCACGGTGCTGGTGCACGACACCACGGCGCCGCTGTTCACCTCGGTGAGCCCGAACCTGTTCGTGCAGGCGACGAGCGCGGCGGGCGCCAAGGTCACCTACGCGGCGGCGACGGCGAGCGACGCGGTTGGCCCGGTCACGATCACCTACTCCCAGGCCTCCAGCACCGTCTTCCCGGTCGGCACGACCACGGTCACCGTCACCGCGACCGACGGCGCGGGCAACCACTCGAGCGCGAGCTTCACGATCAAGGTCCAGGACACGCCGGTGTTCACGTCGGTGAGCCCGAACCTGCTGGTTAACGCGACCAGCCCCGCGGGCGCCGTGGTGACGTACGCGGCGGCGACCGCGACGGGTGTGCTGGGAGCGCCGGTGCTGACCTACTCGCAGGCCTCGGGGACGACGTTCGCGCCGGGCACCACGACTGTGACGGTGACCGCGACCAGCGTCACCGGGACGGTGGCGACGCGGACCTTCACGGTGCGGGTGCAGGACATCCCGGTGATCACGTCGGTGAGCCCGAACCTGGTCGTCGAGGCGACCGGCCCGACGGGTGCGGTGGTCACCTATGTCGCCGCGGTCGCAACGGGTGTGGTGGCAGTGCCCACGGTGACCTACTCGACGGCCTCGGGCGCGACGTTCCCGCTGGGCACGACCACGGTGACCGTGACGGCGACGAGCGCGACCGGTGACAAGGTCACCAAGACCTTCACCGTGCAGGTGCGCGACACGACCGCGCCGATCCTCACCTTTGTCAGCCCGAACGTGACGGCGGAGGCGACGAGCCCGGCCGGCGCGGCGGTGAGCTACGCGGCCGCGACAGCGACCGACGCGGTCGGGCCGGTGACGCTGGTCTACTCCAAGGCCTCAGGGTCGGTGTTCGCCCTCGGAACGACCACCGTGACCGTGTACGCGGCCGACGGCGCCGGCAACAAGTCGGCGAGCC
>DAIPXW010000202.1:0-4917 GCA_036783075.1 Candidatus Dormiibacterota bacterium
CGGTGCCGATGAGCTCGACTTTCACCCCGATCAGCTCGCCGACCCGCTCCACGTACTCGCGGCACCGGCGAGGCAGGTCATCCCAGCATTTCGCCGAGCCGATCTCCGTCTGCCAGCCGGGCATCTCCTCGTAGAGGGGGGTGCAGTGCTTGTAGTGCGAGATGTTGGCGATCGGGTGGTCGTATCGCTTGCCGCGGAACTCGTAGCCCGTGCAGATCTTCAAAAGAGGTTGGTCGTCGAGGATGTCCAGGCGCATCAACGCGGCGCACTCCATTCCGTTGAGTCGCGCGGAGTAGCGCGCCACCGCGGAGTCGAACCACCCGATGCGTCGAGGCCGGCCGGTGACGGTGCCGAACTCGTGTCCTCGTTCGCGTATCTGGTCCCCCACCTCGCTGAGCAGCTCGGACGGGAACGGGCCGTAACCGACGCGGGAGGTGTAAGCCTTGAAGACGCCCAGCGTAAGGTCGACCTTGGTGGGAGGGATGCCGCTTCCGGTCAGCGCGCCGCCCGCGGTGGGATTCGAGCTCGTGACGTAGGGATAGGTGCCGAAGTCGAGGTCGAGCATGGTGGCCTGCGCGCCCTCGAGGAGGATGTTCGCCTTGCGATCCAGCGCGCCCTGGATGAGCGGGAACGTGTCCTTGATGTAAGGGTCGAGCTGCTTCGCATATCCCATGTACTCGTCGAGCATGCTCGACCAGTCGTACGCCTCTTTCTCGTAGAGCTTGGTGAGGATCGGGTTCTTGACCTGGTCGACCACGAACGCGAGCTTTTTCCGCATGAAGGCCTCGCGCTGGAGGTCGCCCATCCGGAAACCGATGCGGCGCACCTTGTCCGCGTAGGCGGGACCGATGCCGCGCCACGTGGTGCCGAGTCGATCGTCTCCCCGCGTTTCCTCCTCCAGCTGGTCGAAGAGCGGGTGGTAGCGCATGACCATGTGGGCGCGCTCGCTCACGATGAGGTTGTTGGGCTCGATGCCCCGCTCGCGAAGCTGCGATATCTCGCGCAGAAGGACGATCGGGTCGACGACCACCCCGTTGCCGATGATGCAGGTGCACTGCGGGTAGAGGATGCCCGATGGCATGAGCTGGAACTTGAACTCGCCGTCCTCGGTGATGACGGTGTGGCCGGCGTTGTTGCCGCCCTGCGAGCGGATGACCATGTCCGCTTTCGAGGCCAGGAAGTCGATCACCTTCCCCTTCCCCTCGTCGCCCCACTGGCCGCCGACCAGGATGATGACCATGAGGCCCTACTCCGTCCCCGGCTCGGGCCGCCGCGTCTCCAGGTTGTAGAACCGCGTGTGGTCGCGGCGGAACTTTAGCTCGATGGTCCCGGTCGGCCCGTTGCGGTGCTTGGACACGATGACCTCCGCGATGCCGGGTCGCTCGTCCGACTTGTAGTACTCGGGCCTGAAAAGGAACATGACAACGTCGCTGTCCTGTTCGATGGCGCCGCTCTCGCGGAGGTCGCTCAGGATGGGCCGCTTGTCGGGGCGCTGCTCGGGCGCGCGGCTGAGCTGGGAGATGGCGATGACCGGGACCCGCAGCTCGCGGGCAAGGCCCTTGAGGGCCCGCGAGATGGCCGACACCTCCTGGACCCGGTTGTCGTCGCCGCGGGCACGCCCGTGCATCAGCTGGAGATAGTCCACGATCACCAGGTCGACGTTGTGGCGCATCTTCGCCTGGCGGGCCTTGAGCTGGAGTGTCAGCTCGTCCATCAGCGGGGTGTCGTCGATGTAGATGTTGGCCTCCCCCAGGGGGCCGAGCGCGTTCGAGACGCGGTCGAACTCGGCCTCGGTCAGAAGGCCTCGGTGCAAGCGCTGGGCGTCGATCTGGGCCTGCTCCGTGAGCAGCCGCTCGGTGAGCTGCTCCTTCGACATCTCGAGGCTGAAGATGACGACCGATTTCTTGGACTCGAGTGCGGCATGCAAGCCGATGTTGAGTGCCAGCGAGGTTTTGCCCATGCTGGGCCGGCCCGCCACGACGATCAGGTCGGAGTCTTTGAAACCACCCGTCATCCGGTCCAGGTCGTGGAAGCCCGACGGGATGCCGACCACACCCTGCCCGCTCTCCATCTGGAGCGAGATGCGTTCCATGGCGGGCCCGAGCAGGTCGTACAGTCGCGACAGCTCGCGCTGGTCGCGGTCGTCGGCGACACCGAAGACGAGCGACTGCGCCTGGTTGATCGCCTCTTCCGCCTCGACCGAGTCGTCGTAGCCGAACCCTGCGATGTTCGAGCCGGCCGAGATGAGGCGGCGCTTGTACGCCTTCTCCTTGACGATGCGGCCGTAGTACTCGATGTTGGCCGCGGTGGGAACCGCGCCTTGCATCGACGCCAGCTGCGCGCGCCCGCCGACCCGGTCGAGCAACCCCATCGTCTGGAGCTGCGCGGCGAGCGTGACGTTGTCGATCGGCTCGCCGGCGGCAAAGAGGTCGAGGGCCGCACGGAAGATCTGCCCGTTGTTCTCGCGGTAGAAGTCTTCGGGATGGAGGAACTGGAGGACCTTGGCGATGGAAAGCGGGTCGAGGAGGATCGACCCGACCACCGACATCTCGGCGTCGAGGTCATGGGGTGGAACCCTCCCATGTGAGAGAGGGATCGGGGCCGTGCTCGCCAACTAGAGCGCCTTACCTGTCCTGCGTGACGATCACGTTGACGTGCGCGGCCACGTCCCGGTGCAGCTTGAGCGAGACCTGGTGCTCGCCGAGCGATTTGATGGGCTCCTTCATGTCGATCTTGTGACGGTCGATCTCGACCCTGTGCTGAGCCTTCAGCGCGCTGGCGACGTCCTGGTTGGTGATGGAGCCGAACGCTTTGTCCTCCGCGCCCATCTTCAGACGCACGACGACCGTCTTGTTGTCGATCTCGTCCGCGAGCGCCTGCGCTTCGACGCGGTCTTTGGTCTCGCGCTTGACCGCGGCCTCACGCAGCCGCTTGGCCTCAGCCTCGGCACCCTTGCCGGCGACCACGGCTAGCTTGCGCCGGAGCAAAAAGTTCCGTCCGTATCCGTCGGCGACATCTTTCACGTCGCCGGCCTTCCCGACGTTGTCGACATCCTTGGTCAGCATCACCTTCAATTCGCCAGCTCCTCCGTCAGTGGTTCATATTCATCGCGGCGCCGCATGCGGGAGCGAATGCGCTTCGCCATGCGACCCGTCCCGTAACGGGCGGCGCCGACTGTGTCGCGCACGTCGCGGTCGAAGATGCTCTCCTTGGCCGTGATGGCGACCTCGTGCTCGCGCCGGACGTCCTCGGGGCACGCCGCGACGAAAGTCTCCACCGCGAGGATGCCCAGGGCGAGCATGTCCAGCTCGCCGAGCACCGGGACCCAGGCTGGGAAGTCGAGAGGGCTCACGATCACGCCAAGGGCGGCCAGGAGCACCGCTTTGGGCGCGAGCGGGACGCGATCGTCCCGCAACAGGCAATAGGCGAGCTTGCCGTGCCGCGGCACGTCGATCAGAACCTGTTTTGCGCGCGAAAATACAGATGGCAAGGGGGCCGCCAAAGCCTACAGCTTTTCGGTCGCCACGGGGAACCTACTTAACTTAGCCTTCTGCCATGGCGACGGTGGCCGCTGCCGGGCGGAAGCCTGTCCAGTTCGGGAACCTTCAGCACGCGGCTCTCAGCGCTTTCTGGTTCGGCAGCAACTTCCTCTGGATCCCGCTGACGACCGTCCTGATCCAGGCCCAGGTCGACTCCGTCGTGCCCAAGGGATCCCAGAACACTGCCATCGGCGTCGCGCTCGGCCTGGGCGGCTTGCTCGCGATGACGGTGCCTCCAATCGTCGGGGCATGGTCGGACCGCCTGAATACCAGGTTCGGCCGGCGGCGTCCGATCATGGTCGCGGGCACCCTGCTGACAATCCCCGGCCTGGTGCTGCTCATGACCGCCGGCGGCTATCCGCAGATCGTCGTCGGCTACGCGATCATCCAGTTCTTCTTCAATGCGGCCGGCGCGGCCTACGCAGGCATCATCCCCGACGTCGTCCCGGCGCAGCAGACCGGCAAGGCCAGCGGCTTCCTCGCCACCATGACCCAGCTTGGGATCGGCGGCGGGCTGGGAGTCACCAGCCTCATGACAGGCAACCGGGCCATCTACCTCGTCATGGGCGCCGTGGCCGCGCTTTCGCTGATCCCTACGGTCTGGGCGGCTCGTGCCGAAGGCATGGAGCCCATCACGCGTCCTCCGAGCCGGCCCATGGGCGAATCGATCAGAGAGTTCCTGCGCCCGCTGCACGAGGGTGACTTCGCGTGGGTCGTGTTCACGCGCCTGATGGTCTCGTCGGGTATCACAGTCGTCCTTTACTTCCTCGTCAACTTCTTCCGGGACGTCGTGTTGACCCCGGGTACCGACGCGGCCAAGTTCACCGACAACTGGCTGCTCGTGGTCGTCATCACCGCGCTTCCTTTCGGTTTCTTCGGCGGCCAGATCTCCGACAGGATCGGCCGGCGCAAGATCTTCGTCTACCTCGCGGGTGTCGCCCAGGGTTTCGTCGCGCTGATGTTCATCGTGTTCTATCCAAAGTCAATCCCTCTGGTCTTTGCCCTCGGCGTCGCATATGGAGTCGGCTACGGCCTCTACTTCGCGGTCGACTGGGCCCTGGCCTGCGACACGCTGCCCGACAAGACCAAGTCGGCGAAGGACATGGGTCTGTTCCACATCGCGCTCACCCTTCCGCAGGCGATCTTGCCTCTGTTCGGCGGGGCGCTGATCGATTACCTGAACGGTCACATTGGAGGGAACACCGGATACCGGGTGGTCTTCGCGAGCGCAGTCGTCTTCCTGTTCGCAGGCACCGTGCTCGTGAGCAGGATTCGCGCCGTCCGCTGATCGCAAGCGCTAAGGTGCCGGCGCCTGAACGTAAAACGAGGCGGCGCCTGCAGCGGACACCGCCTCGACCGGGTGCCACCGGGTGACACG
>DAIPXW010000203.1:0-4900 GCA_036783075.1 Candidatus Dormiibacterota bacterium
TTCCAGCGGCTCACCGGCGCAGTCTACCGAGCGATCCATGCCCGACGCAACCGGCCCTGGGGATGAAGCGGGGGCCCCGCGCGTGACGCACGCACGAGGCCCCGTTTTTCAGACCGCGTTACCGGTCCCCTTCGATACCGAACGATTCGCTCTTAAGTTGTCGCTCCTAGGCGAGACTCAGCTTGTTGACGGCGGTGCCCCAGTTCGCCGCGCGAGACCTGGTTCCGCCACACGTGGTGTCCGTCGCGAAGGCCGCGTCGGAGCAGTTTGCATACTGGATGTACTCGCCGGCGAAGTAGATGGTTTGTCCGACCGCGACAGCTGCCGAGTAGTCGCCCCAGCGAGGCCTGTACGGGCCTGCCCCGACGCCTCCGTTTTCGAACTCGTACTCGGTGAAGCCGTCCTGCGGCGATTGTCCGAGCGCTGCGACCTTGACCTTGCCGGCTCCCGACTGGTCGATCGTCGCGTACGCGCTGGACGGATAGAACGCGGGGCCGCTCAGCGTGAAGCTGATCAATCCCTTGCCCTGGCTGTCCACTCCGATGGACGGGAACTCGACGTCGTTGCCTGCCGCGACCAGGTAACCCTGCTTGGAGATGCCGGCGCCCAGGCCGTTCGCAGTGAGGTTCGGGTGGACGACGAAGTACGCGATGCCGACGTGGCCCTTGGACACGATCGGCATGGTGGTGTTGAGGCCGCCCCAGACGAGGCCGTCGGCATAGACCGCCGACTGGATCTGGTCGTCGTTGGTCTGGATCATGCCTTCCGCCTGCGGGGTCGGGGTTGCACACGGGTGCGGCTCGCAGCTGTAGCGGCCCGAGTCACCCAGCGGAATCGGTCCCGCCTTCTGCCGCGCTAAGGACGGGAAGATGTACGCCTCGCTCTTCAGCACGACTTCGCTCAACCCGATGTTGGGAGAGTCGCTGCTGATGCTGCTGGTGTTGGTCGCCGCCCACAGCGCGATGCGGTTGTCGTGGGTGCCGGCGAAGTCAAGGGCGCTGAGCAGGTACTCGACGCCGCCGAACCGGCGGTCGCCAGAGGTCGGAGAGGAAGTCGGCCGCACCGATGCCCAGCAGTAGAGGCCGTTGGTGGAGATGCAGTTCTTGGTCGCTGTCCACTCTGGAGTCGGGACAGTCAGCCCGATGAAATCGGTGACCGTGTTAGCGCTGTCGGCGCCGTCAGCCAGAGCCTCCTTGTCGATCGCGTACATGACGGCCCCGTTGAAGACGGGGTTGTTGATCGAGAACTCGTTGGTCGTGATGAAGATCGCGTCGTGGTTGGCTCCCATGGTCGGCTGGTCGCCGAAGCAGGGGCAGCCCGGGTTGAAGTTGTCGGTGTCGTCGAGCGCGTAGAGGTTGTACGTCCCGCTTGGATTGGATGTCGTGCTGACCGCGATCTGGAACTGGCCGGTGTTGTTGCTCAGGTCCAGCACGAGCTGGCTGAGGAACCAGCGATGCGTTCCGGCGTCCCAGTAGCATCGCGGGTCGCCCTGGATCGTCACGTCGCCGCCCGAGGCGCCGAATGCCAGTCCATCGCCGAAGAACGTCTCGAGGACCATCGGGCCCGAGACCGCGTTCAAGTTCGCGTCAAATATCTTCAGGTTCAGGTTCGTCATTTCGATGACGAACCCGTTGCCTGCGCACAGACCCTGGTCGGGAGGCTCCGCGACGAAGCCGTGCGTGATTGCGAGATCGTGGGCGTTCAAGCCCTTGACGGATTGGGCCACACCGTCCTGAGCGTCGGTCGAGGCGGACGTTGACCCTCCGGCTGACGCACTGGCGGCGTTCTGCGGAAAGCCGCTGCTCACCTGCCCTGAGCCGGTCATGCTGCGAACCAGGGCCGGATCGTCGGTGAACGCGGCAGGCGCGCCGCTCTTCGTGTTCCCTTCGGCGAGGTTCGTCGGGCTGGACGCGAAGGCCGTGTGGCCGACGAGGACAGCATGCCCGATGCGCTGTCCCTTGGCGATGTTGGCGCTGCTTGTAGCGGCGGGTGTCGCCGCGGCCGTGACGACGAAGAGCCCGACGAGCACGACGATGCCCGTGAGCGTGGTACCTAGCCTCCTCAGTCTCATGCGCAATCCTCCCTGATCAATTCGCGGTTGCTCCTCCACTCGGAGCCGGTTCCTCCGGCTCGGTCGGACGCACCTGCCACGGGGTGCGCCAAGTCACACGTTGGGTACGAGGCGCGGTTGCGTGCCGATCCACCCTCAGGGCCGGCCCGCGCCACAACCTGGATGCGACAACTCAGGACATCGGCGCGGAGCGACCGCGAAACCACCCCCATCTGTCTCTCCACGCTTAAGTCACCCGTGGCCACGCCCGTGTCTAGGGGCGCTGCCCGAGCCGCCATACTCTGGCACGCGCGAAACGAAAGTCAAGCAGTTCGATTCGTGAGTCTCATCGCGGATCGGTCCGCCTCGACTGGCCCGGTATCCAGGTCGCCTGGTCGGATGCCCGGTGGCCTCGGCGGACAAGCGCGCTCGCGACGTGGATTGCAGGCAGGCGGCGCGGGTGGCTAACGTAAGCCTCGTTGAAGGAATCGCAGCCGGCACCCGGCGCCAGAACCGCGAGAGCCCGAGCGCCGAGGCCGTCGCTGGAGGGCGAGACCCGATGGGCGCCCTGGCGGACCCTTATCTCTGCGGTACACCCGCACCCTTCGGTGAAGATCAACCATGGCGCCACCTTCCTCGTCACCGACCAGCAAGGCGCCATCCCGCTCGACGCCCGCGACTATGGGCTCTACGCCGCGGACACGCGGTTCGTGTCTCGACACGAGCTGCGGCTCAACGGCAGGCGGCCCGAGTCTGTCGCGTCCGTGCGCCTGTCCTACCGCCATGCGCGATGGCACATGATCGCCGACAACGTCGCGGGCCCCGGCGGCGATATGCGCGAGGTCCGGGTGGCGATCACGATCGACCGCCTCGTCAGCATGCACCGCCTGCACGAGGACCTTTCACTTCACACATACGGCCGCACGCCGCTCACGGTCCTGCTCGAGATCGCGCTCGAAAGCGACTTCGCCGACCTGTTCGAGGTCCGCCACCGCCAGTGGCAGCGCAGGGCAGACCTGAACACTTGGTGGGTCGGACCCAACTCTCTCGAGGCTCGCTACCAGAACAAGGACTTCGTCCGCCGCTGCCTCGTGCGCGCTCTCACCGACGGAGCCGGCATCACTTACGCAAACGGCTCTCTGCGCATCCCGATCGACCTCACACCGGGCGAGGAGTGGAACCTGTGTCTCCAGTACGACCTTCTGACCTCCGACGACGAGCTGCCAACTCTCGCCGACAGCTGCGCCTTCGACGATGAAGAAGACCCGATGCTGCAGGCGCGCAGCTGGCAGATGTCCGTCTCGCAGATCGAGCCCGCGGACATCAGGCTGAAGTTCGCCTATGAGCGCGCGATCGAGGACTTCGCGGCCCTGAGGCTGCATGAGCAGGACTCCTCAACCCAGCACTGGATGCCCGCCGCGGGCCTGCCGTGGTTCATGGCTTTGTTCGGCCGGGACTCCGCCATCGCGTCCATGCAGGCGATGATCGCGCAGCCTCACGTCTCACTGGGAACGCTCGAGAACCTCGCCCGGTGGCAGTCCGACGTAGACGATGCGGAGCGCGACGCCGAGCCTGGCAAGATCCCCCATGAGCTTCGCGTCGGCGAGTGGGCCCACTTCGGGATCGTGCCTCACCGCCCTTACTACGGCACCGCCGACGCTACTCCTCTATATCTGTTGCTTCTGGCCGAGACTTACCGGTGGCTGGGCGACGCGAAAGCCCTGTCGCGGTTCAAACCAGTCGCCGAAAGGTGTCTCGAGTGGATCGACAAGCACGGAGACCGGGACGGCGACGGGTTCCAGGAGTACGCGCCTCGCACACCGGGCGGGTACCGGAACCAGTCCTGGCGCGACGCCCACGACGGGGTGCTCGACGAAGTCGGCGGCTTCCCGGAACTGCCGATCGCGATGAGCGAGCTGCAGGCATACGTCTACGGGGCCAAGCTCAACATGGCGCCCCTGTTCGAGGCCTGGGGAGACGGGGATCGCGGCAGGCAGCTTGTCGATGAGGCCGCGGAGCTCCGACGGCGTTTCATCGATGCGTTCTGGCAGGACTCCACTGGCGAGCTGGCTTTTCTGCTCGATGGCCGCAAGCAGCCGGTACGCACCGCCGTCTCGAACCCCGGCCACTGCCTGTGGATGGGCATCCTCGACCGCGAGAGAGGGCGCGTGGCCGGGGAGCGGCTGCTTCAGCCCGACCTGTTCACGGGCTGGGGGCTGCGGGTGCTGTCGGACCAGCACCCCTCTTACGATCCGCACTCCTACCAGCGCGGGTCGGTCTGGCCGCACGACACCGTCATCGCGGCCGCCGGCCTCCGGCGCTACGGCCTCGACGACCAGGCGGGGTCTTTGATGAACGGCTTGCTCTCGGCGGTCATGTGCTTCGAAGACATCCAGATGCCCGAGCTGTTCGCCGGCCTGCCGAAGGAGGACTTCGCCGTGCCGGTGCCTTACCGCATGGCCAACGTACCCCAGGCGTGGTCCGCAGGCTGTGTGCTGCAGATGGTCCGCATATTGCTCGGCCTCGAGCCCGACCTTCCGGCGGGCCGCGTGTACGTCGACCCCGCGCTGCCCGCCTGGTGCCCAACCCTGACACTCAGCAAGTTGCACCTGGGGGCCCATCAAGTCCGCCTTCAGGTGAAGCGGGCCCCCGACGGCGCATGCTCTTTCGATGCCGACGCTCCGGCAGGGCTCGAGATCGTCCAAGGGATTCCGCCATGGAGGGAGCTCGAGGCCTGAGATTTCGAGTACTTCCTAACCAGTCTCCGTGGCCGGGTGGAGACCGCCGGTGGAGTGCTCAAAAGGTATGAAGCCCCGCCGAATCGCGATGGTCGTCAGCCCCTGGTACCCA
>DAIPXW010000204.1:0-4882 GCA_036783075.1 Candidatus Dormiibacterota bacterium
CCATGCGCGCCTACGCGCGCCACTTCGGGGAGGACGAGGAACGCTGGGCGGTGCTCGGGCTCATCCACGACTGGGATTACGAGTCAGGGCCGACCCGCGAACAGCACCCCATGCGAGGCATCGAGATGCTGCGCGAGAAAGGCTGGCCGGAAGACATCCTCGACGACATCGCGTCACATGCCGACTACCTCGAGGTCCCGCGCGACACGCTCGCGCGCAAGACGCTTTATGCGGTTGACGAGATGTGCGGGTTCATCATCGCGTGCGCGCTGGTCAAGCCTGACAAGTCGCTTGGCTCGGTCGAGCCGAGCACGGTGCGCAAGAAGTTGAAAGACAAGGCGTTCGCCCGAGGCGTGCATCGCGAAATGCTGGTGGCCGGGGCGGAGCAGCTCGGTATACCCTTCGACGAGCACGTGGTGATCGTCCGCGATGCGCTCAAGCCGATTGCGGAGGAGCTCGGGTTGAACCCATGAGCACCGGCGGAAGACCTCGAATCCTGTTGATGCACCCGATCCTCGACCCAGGTCCTTCCATCCTGGCGGAGGCGGGTGAGGTGGTCACCTATCCGCCGGAACAGCCGCTCGACGAAGCTTCCATCCGGCAGGCGGCCGAGGGCTGCATCGGGATCGTGAGCCAGCTCATGGACCCGATCCGCGAGACGGTGCTCTCGACTCCCGGGTTGAAGATCGTGAGCAACGTCGCGGTCGGATTCGACAACATCGACGTACCCACTGCCACGGCGCACAACGTCATGGTGACCAACACCCCTGGCGTCCTCGACGATTCGACCGCCGACTTCGCTTTCACGCTGTTGATGGCGACCGCTCGAAGGGTGGTCGAGGCGGACGCATTCACGCGGCAGGGCCGGTTCCACGGGTGGGCGATCGACATGATGCTGGGCACCGACGTCTTCGGCGCCACGCTCGGGCTGATCGGCGTGGGGCGGATAGGTCGCGGAGTCGCGCATCGCGCCAAGGGCTTCAACATGCGGGTGCTCTATTACGATCCGCAGCCGCTGTCCCCGGACGCCGAACAGCAGCTGGGCGCGACCCGGGCCGACCTTGGCCGGCTGCTGGCGGAGTCCGACTTCGTCTCGGTGCACGTGCCTCTGACGAACGAGACCTTCCACCTCTTGAGCACGGCGCAGTTCGCACAGATGAAAAGGACGGCCATCCTCGTCAACACGTCGCGCGGCCCGGTGGTCGACGAGGCCGCGCTGGTCGAGGCGCTGACCGCGAAGACGATCGCGGGGGTGGGAATGGACGTCTACGAGCGCGAGCCGGCCGTGCATCCGGGGCTGATCCCGATGCCGAACGTGGTCCTGGCCCCGCACATCTCGAGCGCCACGGTGCGCACCCGCTCGGAGATGTCGGCCATGGCCGCTCGTAACATGGCGACGGGAGTCCGGGGCGGCAAGCCGCCGAACCTCCTGAACCCCGAGGTCAAGCGATAACCGCCACGACCACCTCCACCTCCACTGCGTACAAGCTGGTCGCGCTGGACCTCGACGGGACGATCCTTGACATGAAGCTCAACCTGGATCCCCGCGACGTAGAAGCGCTCGGCCGCATCACGCGCGCCGGCGTCACGGTCGTGGCTTGCACAGGCCGCCCTTTTCCAGGCGCTCTCCCATGGGCTCGGAAGCTGCACCTCGACGGCCCGATCATCTGCTACCAGGGGGCCGAGGTCAGGACGCCCGACGGCACGAAGATCCTCGACCACGGGATTGCTCATGAGCTGGCCATGGACGTCATCCGCTTTGCGCGCGAGCGGGACCTCCACGTCCAGGCCTACCGCGACGATCGACTTTTGGTCGAGAAGGATCGCCCCGAGGCCCACGAGTACGCCGACCACGCCGGGATGGAGATCCACGTGGTCGGTGACCTCGACGCCGCGATGGGACCTACGACGCCCAAGCTGGTCATCGTCTCGAGCGCCCAGAGGATCGAGGCGCTGCAGCCGGAGGCGCGCCGGCTCTGGAAGGGGCGGCTGAACGTGGCCACCTCCGTGCCGGACTACCTCGAGTTCACGAGCGTCGAGAGCGACAAGGCGTCCGCTCTGGCTTTCCTGTGCCGGCGCCTCGGCATCAGGCAAGATCAATGCGTGGCGGTTGGTGACGGGCGCAACGACGAGTCGATGATCGCGTGGGCCGGGCTTGGCGTGGCGATCGAGGATTCGCCGCCCGAGGTCGTCGCAGCCGCCGATCGCACGATTCCCGGACCCGGCCACGGCGGAATCAAGCAGCTCGCGGACCTTGTTACGAGGCCGGCCTAGATGGGGACGCTGTTGCTGATGCACGCGCATCCGGACGATGAGGCGATCTCCACCGGCGGGGTGATGATGAAAGCGAAGGCGCACGGCCACCGCGTGGTGCTCGTGACCGCGACTCGCGGCGAGGTGGGCGAGATCTACAACATGGACGAGGCCGCCTCCCGGCCACGCCTGGGCGAGATCCGTACCGAGGAGCTGAAGGCCGCGGGCGACATCCTCGGGGTCGACCGCATCGAGTTCCTCGGCTACCGCGACTCGGGCATGGTCGACACGGCCGACAACAAAGACCCGAGGTCGTTTCACCAGGCGCGCCTTGACGAGGCGGCCGGGAAGCTGGCGGCGGTGATCCGCGACGAGCGCCCCGACGTCGTCGTCACTTACGCCGAAGACGGCGTGTACGGCCATCCGGATCACATCAAGGCCCACCACGTGACCAATGCGGCGTTCGACATGCTCGAGCGCGAAGGTTGGGCGCCGCGCAAGCTCTACTACACGGCCATTCCCCGCTCGATGATGGAAGCGTTCATGAAGCAGATGCCCGAGGAGGCCCAGCGGCAGAACACCAACATGCGCATCGCCGGCACGCCTGACGAGCTGGTGACCGCCCGCGTGGACGTCCACGATTACGTCGACGAGAAGCGCCGGGCGTTCGCCGCGCACGTGAGCCAGAACGACCCCAACTCGTGGTTCACGACGATGGCGAGCCAGATCTACGAGCTTGCGTTCGGGACGGAGTACTACCAGCTGGCCCGGGGCAAGCCGGGGTCAGAGCTGCCCGAGCAGGATCTGTTCGCCGGGATCGGCTAGCTGCAGGTCCAGCCGGCCGAGCCGGCGTTCCAGCCTTCGAGCCAGCCCCACTCGAGCTGTATCGACCCCTGGCAGCTCTTTCCACCGTTGACCGGCGTGTCCTGGGTCGTAGTGATCGTGATCGGGTACGCGACCTCGCCGAATCCCCATCGTGGCTGGCCGAGCGAATAGGAGGATACGTCCCGCATCAAGAACTGCCGCGTGTTGTACATGCCCTGGATCACCAGGGCCGGCCGGCCGAAGTAGTCGAAGGCCATTGTCATCAGCAACGCCACGGCAAGCAGCGCGAACAGGACGCGTCGTGAGGAAGGGGTTGAGCTGCGCGTCGCTCCCGGTTCCAGCGCGCGATGGCGGTAAACCACGGTGGTCCCGGCCGCCAGGTCGCCCAGCCTCTGGCTGTTCGCTGTCAGGAGGACCAAGACCCCGCCGAGCACGTAGAAGAACGGCAGATAGTCGATCGGTTTCAACAGGTTCCGGATCGCGACCGACCTGAGGTCGAGCGGACGGCCGTCGACTCGAACCACCCGCAGGCGTGCGGCGAACTTGCCGGGCGTGGCGCCGAAAAGCGCTTCGGGAATGGTGAAGTAGGCGAGCCCAAGCAGGATCGACCACACCGGACCGATGTCGGTGCTCGTCGTGAATGTGGCGAACCCGCTGACCGAGGCAAACGCAGATCCACCGGTCACTTGCGTGACGCCATAAACGTTGTTGGCGACTATCGAGATGACGCTGAAGACCAGGGTGTCGACGATCAGCGCGAAGACCCTGGCGAACCGCGCGTCGCGGGCGTACTCGGCCTGTGCCGGCCTGACCGAACCGGCCGTTGTGACGGCCATGGTGGCCCGGATCATCTCACGTAGACTCGGGATGAGATGGAAGTCCTCAAGATCACGCCACGCGGCTACTGCCATGGGGTCGTGGACGCGTTCCGGATCGCGAAACGTGTGCGCGAGGAGACGGACGGGCCGGTCCACATGCTCGGCATGCTGGTGCACAACACCCACGCCACCGACGGCCTCCAGGAGCAGGGAATCGCACTCGTCGACCAGCCCGACCGGCTCGCCGGCCTGGCCCAGATCAAGGGTGGGACCGTCATCTTCACCGCTCACGGGGTGTCTCCTCAGGTCAAGCAGCGCGCGGTGGAGCTCGGCCTGAAACCCGTCGACGCCACCTGTTCCGACGTCGTTCGCACCCATGAGCTGGTGGCCGATCTTGCGAACAAGGGCTACGAGGTCGTGTACATCGGCCGAAAGGGACATCCCGAGCCGGAGGGCGTGATGGGGGAGGCGCCCGGCAGGGTGCACCTCGTGCAGGACCCCGAGGACATCGAAGCCCTGGACCTCAGTAGCGACCGCATCGCCGTCACGTGCCAGACCACCCTGTCGGTGTGGGACACAGAGGACCTGATCGGGCGTGTCAAGGCACGTTTTCCGGATGCCGAGGTGCACAACGAGATCTGCCGCGCGACCCAGGAACGCCAGGAGGCGGCGGTCGAGGCGGCACAGCACGTGGACCTGGTGATCGTCGTCGGCAGCCCGCGGTCGTCCAACTCGCTTCGGCTGGTCGAGGTGGTCAAGAAGCTGGGTCGCAAGCCCGCGTACCTCGTGGACAAGCTCGAGGACCTGGACCTCGAGTGGTTCAAAGGCGCGAAGAAGGTCGGCGTGACGAGCGGGGCTTCGACGCCCACGCAGCTCACGCGCCGGGTGATCGAGTACCTGGAGGCGCTCGAAGTCCCGGCTTAGCTACGTTCGGCGCAGGCGCCGGATGACCCGGCTCAACGTGCCGCGCTCGGCGGTCGCGCCGC
>DAIPXW010000205.1:0-4877 GCA_036783075.1 Candidatus Dormiibacterota bacterium
TTTCGTAGGTGCCGGTCTGCGGGTCGGCAACTCCGTCAGCAGCGACGTGCGTGCCGTCGGGAGACAGCTCGGCCGAGTTGTCGAAAGCCATCACGATCCTGGGCAGCGGTCCGGCAGGTAGGGCAAAACCGGTTTTCGTGCCGTCCCATCCCTGAGTGCCGATGCTGCCGGTGGCGCAGGTCGACCCGGTGGAGCACCAGCCTGATGCACACGCCGAGCCCGCCGGAACCAGCAGACCCTGGGCACAACTCATCGTGGCGAGTCGAATGCCGCTCGACGGCTCGACCACGTGATAGCCGACCGCCCCGTAGGGGTTCTCGAAGCTGAAAAGATCGCTCGAGCCGACGCCGACGATCAACTTTCCGGCGTGCCAGGCGACCGGCCATTCCCCGTTCGTCGTCGAGGAGTAGAGATCGACACGATTTGAACCGGTGCCGGTGTCCTCGACGTACATGACGTCGTGGAAGGAGTCGGGGACCTGGTTCTGGGCGAAGGTGATAACCGAGATCGCGATTCGCCTGTCATCAGGTGATACGGCGAACACGACCTGGCTGTTGGCGGGGGCGCTTACGTTCATAACGGTCTGGACGGTGCCATCGGGCGCCAGAGATTTAACGGTGGTTTCACCGTCGAGGAAGTAAACGCGCGAGCTCGAGACGCTTGTCTCGGGCATGGTGTAGGCGGCGGTCTCCGAACTCGGGCACCGCCCCTGTGGAGGGCAAAGAGTGGGAGGGAAGTAAAACATCTTCTGGCTGCGTGACACCGGATGGACCGACGGTCCACCCGTGCCATCGAACGAGACGAGCTGGACGATGTACGGCTCGCCGACGCCGGCACGATGCACCATGACCGCGAACGGTCCGGCCGGAGTCGGGTTGGCGCTCGGTGATTGTCTGGCGGCCGGCGTCGAAGGAGACGGAGAGCTGCTCGCAGCGGGTTGCATCTGGGCACACGCTGTGACGCAACAGATGGCCGCCACGAGGAATGTGCGCCGCACACCAGCTAAACGACGCGGTGGCGGCGCGGTTACTGCCGGCTAGGAGAGGCCCAGGATCTGCCCGTTCTCGTCGATGTCGATGCTGGCCGCGATCGGGGTCGTCGGCAGGCCCGGCATGGTGCGCATGTCTCCGCAGATCGGATAGATGAAGCCGGCGCCGACGGAGGCACGGACCTCGCGAACGGGAAGCACCCAGCCTGTGGGCGCACCCTTGAGCTTGGGGTCGGACGAGATCGAGAGGTGCGTCTTGGCGATGCAGACCGGCAAGCGGCCGAACCCGTTCGCCTCAAATGAGTCCAGCTGCTTCGCGGCGATGGGGTCGTACTCGACGCCGCGGGCGCCGTATACGCGCATCGCGACGGCCTCGATCTTCTCGCGAAGCGTCGCCGCGTCCGGATAGAGGAGCTTGAAGGTGCTGGGTTCATCCGCGGCGGCGACCACCATCTCCGCAAGCTCTGTCGCACCCCTTCCGCCTTCGACGAAGTTGCTGCAGACGGCCGAACGCACACCCATGTGGTCGGCAAGGTCCCGGATCGCGCGGTGCTCGGACGGATGATCGCCGGGGAAGGCGTTGATGGCGACGACGGGGGTCACGCCGAAGAGCTGGATGTTCTCGACCTGCTTCCGCAGGTTGGCGGCGCCGGCCAGCACGTCGTCCGGGCTTTCCTTCAACAGCTCGGGCGGCAGCGGCCTTCCCGCCACGACGCGGTACTTGCCCGAGTGGACCTTGAGCGCCCTGACGGTGGCGACGACCACAGCGGCGTCCGGCGCGAGGCCGGACGTGCGGCACTTGATGTTGAAGAACCGCTCGGCGCCCATGTCGGCGCCGAAGCCAGCTTCGGTGACCAGGAAGTCGCCCCCGTGGATGCCGATCATGTCCGCGAGCACGGACGAGGCGCCGTTGGCGATGTTCCCAAACGGGCCGGCGTGCACGAGCACAGGAGTGTTCTCGAGCGTCTGCAGCAGGTTGGGCTTGATCGCGTCGAGCATGATCACCGTCATCGCGCCGCCTGCATGAAGGAAATCGGCGGTGATGGGTTTGCCGTCCCGGGCGAGGCCGATCACCATGCGGCCCAGACGCTGCCTCATGTCCTGCAGGGAGGTCGACAGCGCCAGCACCGCCATGACCTCGGAGGCCGCGGTGATGTCGAAACCCGTCTGTCGCGTCACGCCGTCCTCGGGAGCGCCGAGGCCGACGACCACGTTGCGGAGCACCCTGTCGCTGACGTCCATCACGCGCCGCCACGTGATGCTGTGGAGGTCGATGGGGAAGTCGCGCAGGCTGTGATGGATGTAGTTGTCGATCATCGCGGCGAGCAGGTTGTGGGCGGCCGTCACCGCGTGGAAATCGCCTGTCAGGTGCAGGTTGAGCCGTTCCATCGGCACGACCTGGCTGTATCCACCGCCCGCCGCCCCTCCCTTGATGCCGAAGGTCGGCCCCATGGACGGCTGCCGGATCGCGATGGTCGCGCGCTTGCCGATCTGCCCGAGCGCGTCGCCGAGGCCGACCGTGGTCGTGGTCTTCCCCTCGCCGAGCGGAGTAGGGGTGATCGCCGACACCACCACGTACTTGGCCTTCGGACGGCCGCTCAGCTCGGCGATGGTTTCGAGCTTCAGCTTCGCGACCTCGCTTCCGTACGGCTCGAGGAGGTGTGGCCCGATGCCCATGCGCGCGGCGATGTCGGTCATCGGCTGGAGCTTCGCTTTGCGGGCGATCTCGAGATCAGACGGAAACGTGACTGCCATTGGACCTCCTATTAACGCAAGCGCGCCAGCATCTCCTGGCGCCACCGTTCCGTCGGCTCGATCTCGTTGAACGTGAACACGTGAAGACCAACCACCTTGCGATCCGGTGCCGCCAGGTCGGGCAGCAGCGCTTTGACGAATCGCTCAGGACTGTAACCGCCCGGCTGCAGCATGCGCAGGAACCAGTTGGAATGTCCGCGCAAGAAGCGCGTGGAGTCCGCGATCCCGATACGAGTCGACACCCGCAGAAGCTTGGCCGGATCCGCGACTCCCGCCAGCCCGATTCGGATGGGAAGCTCGACCTTCCGGCGACGCACACGTGCCACCCATCTCTTCACCGTTCGGGGATCGAAGCAGAGATTGCTGACGATGTAGGTCGCAAGGCGTCGCTTGTCCCACATCGCCTGGATCGTCGTGTCGTCGTCGATGAAGCTGTGGCTTTCGGGATAGCCGGTCACCCCGATGTCGTGCAAGCCATGGGTCTCGGCCTTCATCGCTTCGAGCAGCGCGATCGAGTCCGCGTACTCGCCCGCAGGCTCACGCGCATCGCCGGCGACGACGAACACGTCGCGCGACCCCATCTCGCCCACCGCGGAGAGGACCTCGCGGAGGTGCGAGCGGTCACGGATGAGCCTCGCGGAGAGGTGCGGAACCACGGTGTATCCCTGGCGCGCGAGCCTGCCCGCGAGCTCCAGGGTCGAATCAAGGCCACGCCTTGGCGAGGCGGTGACGGTGATGGTGACTTCCTTGGGTACGTGGGCCTCGACGAGACTTTCGGCGTCCTCGCTGGGGAAGATCTCGTAGCGCGGCGCGCGAAGAAAGTCGATCAACGACGGCCCCACCCTCTCATTCCGCTCCAGCGGCCTCAGCACGCGACCACCCGCGTTGTCGCACTATACGCCCCTGTCGCGTACCGCGCAACACGCGAGATCAAACCGGAGGCTTGCGGAGGAGCAGGATGACGTTGCGATCCTCCGGTTCGCCCGGTCGCCACGAGTCGAACCCGTTCAAAGGGTCGTTGCCGGCCAGCTCGCGATGCAGGCCGGCCAGGGCCGGCATGTCGTCCAGGCCCCCGCTGACAGACCCTTCGTGGTCGACCATCGTGCATGCGATGCCCAGCAGTCCGTCGCCCGTGTCGAAGAGCTCCACCACGCGCCCCTGGCACGGCCAGTCGACGATCGAGCCCGTGGTCACCTCCCAGAAACCCCGCCCGCCGCGCGGGTCCGGCCGAGGAGTGATGCGGTTGGCATGGATGTGACCGTTGAGCCAAAGCACCACATTGCCGAAGCGGTGGAGCAGCTCGAGCAGCTCATCAGACCTGCGCTCCGCGCGCGGGTTGGACAGCGTGTCGTACCCGTGATGCGAAAGCACGACGACCAGTCGGTCACGGTGCGCGGTGCGGACGGCGGATCCGTCGCGCGACAGAAATGACGAATGAGCCTCCTCGAGCCTGCGCTCGAGCCAGTAGAGCTGATGGGCGTCGACCCGTCCTTCGGCGCCGCCCTCGGGGCACACGGTGTCCAGGGTGATGAAGCGCACCGCGGGCGTGTCCTGGACGTAGTACGCGGTGCCGTCGGCCTGGTTCTGCCGCGAGAAGCCATGGCCACCCGACATGACGTGCGACTCGACGAACTCGCCGCGAGATATCGGCCGCCTCATCGAATCCGGGGTGACGTTCGTCGACGGGCCGCTCATGTACAGCTCGGGGCGCCGGACGAAGGTCTCGAGTGCTTTGTCCCTGTCGAGACCTGGCGGCAGGGCGAGTGGCTTGCGTGAGCCGGTCATGGCCCGCGCGACAGCCGGCGTCACGATGCCGACGCCCTGACAGACCTCTTCGTGGTTGCCATAGCAACCGATCCACGGCAGGCGCAGGCGTGCAGCCTCGAACGGTTCCACGGCACGCACCAACAGCCCTGGGCAACGCGGGAAGCCGAGCTCTCGCTGGAACACGTCACCGGTCTCTGCCCCGTCGGGCTTCCAGCAGATGTCGTCGGGCCAGCCCGGCGCCTGCACGCCTTCGTATCCGGGGGCGCCCGAATCGGGGCGCACGGCACCGCCGTCCAGAAGCGCGAGGAAGTTGGAGAGCTCGTTGCGCTGCGTGTTGTCGATGGCGTCGCCGGTCATCGCCACGAAC
>DAIPXW010000206.1:0-4849 GCA_036783075.1 Candidatus Dormiibacterota bacterium
TCGGCGTCAAGAAGGGCACGCCGGTCGGGATCTACATGGGCATGGTCCCCGAGCTCCCGGTCGCCATGCTCGCCTGCACGAGGATCGGCGCGCCGTTCACCGTCGTCTTCGGAGGTTTCAGCGGCGAGTCGCTCTCGGACCGGATGAACCAGACAGGCAGGCGATCGTCGCCTTCGTCAGGCTGAAGGGAGGCAGAGAGGGTTCGCCGGAGATGCTGCGCGAGCTGCGGGACCACGTCGGCAAGGTGATCGGCAAGTTCGCGGCGCCGTCCAACATCGTGTTCACGCCGGAGCTGCCGAAAACGCGCTCGGGCAAGATCATGCGAAGGCTGCTTCGCGACGTGTCGGAGAACCGGCCGCTCGGCGACACGCCGACTCTTGCCGACCCGGCCGTCGTATCAGAGCTGGCGCGCCGCAGCAAAGAGGAAGCCGGACAACAAGAGTCCTAGAGCAGGGAGGGCCGCACGGCCCTCCCTGACGTTCCCCGGCTCGGTCAAACTTGCGGCGGTGAAGGTCGACCGGACGGTTCAGCCTCCCGCTCGGAAGCGCGGAACGGGTCAACCCGTCGTCCCTTTGTTCACTGCGCGGTCGACGGGGCGCGGCCGGCGACTGCGGGGCATATTCAACTTGATAGCCGCCGTGATCGCTTCCGCCGCGATCATCTACGCCTCGTTTCTCGGGGCCGGCCCGCTGCCCGCGCTCGGCCCGGCGTTCAACCCCGTGACCGGGGCGTGGACGATGGCCGCCGACGCCGTAGTCAGCGATCAGACATTGCACCTGTCGGGGCTGCAGCAGCCGGTCCGGGTCACGCTCGAGAAGGACGGCACCGCGCACGTCGCCGCCCAGACCGACCACGACCTGTTCCTTGCCGTCGGATACGTGCACGCGAAGTTCCGCCTGTTCCAGATGGACCTGCTGCGACGGCAGGGAGAAGGCCGCCTCGCCGAGGTCTTCGGCAAGGCGGCTGTCGACAGCGACAAGTTCGAGCTGCAGCTGGGTCTCGTGCGGACCGCGCAGCGCGAGTGGAGCGCGCTCTCGGCGACGGACCCGTCGCGCGACGCGCTGACGGCCTACGCGCAGGGGGTGAACGATCGCATCACCGAGGCCGAGAACCAGCACCAGCTCCCGGCGATGTTCACGCTGGTGGGCTATCAACCAAAGCCGTGGACGCCCATCGACACCTTGATCGTGAAAGGCGACATGACGCAGACGCTGAACTTCACGGACACCCCGCTCGTGATGGAGCTGCTGGACAAGTCGCTCGGGCCACAGCTGACCTCCCAATGGTTCCCGGTCCTGCCGCCAAACCCGCAGTCCCCCTACGATCCCGGCCCTTACTCGAGCCCGGCCGTCGCGCCGATCGAGACGATGCGCCAGGTCACCGACGCCGAAGCCGAGACCGCGAGCGCTCTGTACCAGCGGCTCTCCACCCTGCCCGCGGGGCTGATCGCGACCGGAGGTGCGAGCAACAACTGGGCCGTCGCCGGATCGCGCAGCGCCAGCGGCGGATCGCTGATGGCCGGCGACCCCCACCTGCATCTGACCCTGCCCGCGATCTGGTTCCAGCTGACAGAGGACTCGCCCGGCTATCACACGAGCGGGGTGAGCATCCCGGGAACGCCGGTGGTCCTGATCGGCCACAACCAGCACATCTCATGGAGCCTCACTGACGCGCAGAACCAGCAGACGTTCTTCTACGAGGAGCAGGAGGACTCCGCCCACCCCGGGCAGTACTTCTGGAACGGCGCCTGGCAGAAGTACACGACCGTCGACTACGACATCCCCGTGCTGGGCGAAACGACGCAGCACTTCGCTGTAAAGCTGAGCGTGCACGGACCCGTGATCAACGAGCGCGGCCTCACCACGTCGGTGTGGTGGGCCGGCAACCTTCCCTCGCAGGACCTCGACGTGATGCTGCGAGTCGGGCAGGCGAGCGACTGGCAGGGATTTCGCGACGCGCTTCGCGGATGGCTTTCGCCGACACACAACTTCGTCTACGCGGACGACAAGGGAAACATCGGGCTGATCTCCGCCGGCTACTACCCGCTGGTCGCGAAGGGCCAGCCGTGGCTGCCGATGCCCGGCACTGGCGAGTACGACGTAACCGGGACCATCCCCTACGACGCGATCCCGCAGGTCTACGACCCGCCCGCGGGCATCATCTGGTCTGCCAACCAGCGCCAGGTCACCGGCGACTACCCGTACTACATCGGCACCGCGTCGAACTTCTTCGATCCCGGCTATCGGGCCAACGAGATCCACCGTGTGCTGAGCCAACCCGGCAAGCTGACCGCGGCCGACATGATGGCGCTGCAGACCGACACCCGAGATTACCTCGCGTCGGAGATCGTGCCGGTGTTGCTGCAGGCGACCGCTGCGAATTCACCGTCGTTGGTCGTCCTGAGCCCAGCCGCCCAGCAGGCGCGAGCGCTGCTAGCCGGGTGGGATTACCGGATGGAGGTCGACTCTCCCGCAGCGACCATCTGGTGGAACTTCTGGCAGAAGTACCTGTCCGAAACCTTCGACCCGTCGTGGCACTCAAAAGGCGTGAAGGTTGATCGTGCGGAGGTGAACGACGCGCTGGGCCAGGACCTCGAGGCCTGGACCCTGTCGGGCCAGAGCAACCCCGCTTTCTTCGGTGGCACATCGACCCCCGTCGACGTCATGAGGGTGGCATTCAACCAGTCCGTGGCACAGACCGCCGGCCAGCTCGGCGGAAACCCCAGCTCGTGGACTTGGGGCCGCGTGCACACGCGGGTGCTGGAGAACCTGGCGCAGATCGACGGGCTGAACTATGGGCCTCGTCCGGAGCGGGGCGACGCCAATACGCCGCTGGCAGCGGGAGGCGACCCATCGGTGAACGGACCGAGCTGGCGCATGGTCGTCGACTGGGGCGCCGGCACCTTCCAGGGCATCTATCCCGGAGGCCAGAGCGAGAACCCGGCCTCCGCGTGGTACTCAGACCGCGCCGACACCTGGTTCACGGGCGGTTACGCGCCGATGCTGACCGCCGACGCGGCCGCCACCGCCGGCGGCACCAGGGTGTGGAGCCTGCAGCCATGAGAGTCGCCGCCGCCTTCGTCGTGGGCTCAGCGATTTCTCTCGGGGGCGTCCTGCTCGGCGCCTGGTGGGCGCCGTTCACCGTCGGCCTTGTCATCGGCTTCGTCCTGCCGCGGGCTCGGGTGGCCATCGCGGCCGGCGCGCTCGCCGGCCTGCTCGGCTGGTCGCTGCCTTTGGCTGCAGGCCAGCTTCGTTATGGCCTCGGGCCCGCCACGCAAAGCCTGGCGGCGATCATGGGCTTCACCCACCTGCCCGCGATCCCGGTGGTGCTCGCGTGTGTCGTGGGACTGCTGCTTGGGCTGACCGGGGCGTGGTTGGGGTCGGCGGCGCGCAGCGTGATGGGTACGGATCAGCCGGCGATCTCGCGGTAGAGCGCCTCGGTCTCCTCCGCCGGCTCCACGCCAAGCTCCTTCGAAAGCAGCCGGCGCAGGTCCATGTAGACGCGGACAGCCTCGGCGCGGTCGCCCATCCGCGCCTGCACCCGCATGAGGCGCCGGTAGCCCGACTCGCGGAATGGCTCCAACCTCACCGCCTCGCGGGCGTGCCTCAAAGCGAGCTCGATCTCAGCGTTGGCGACCAGCGCCTCCACCCTGCAGTCCAGCGCCCTGACCAGCGCCGCGGCCAGATCCTCGCGGCGCGCCTGCGCCCACGATCCACTGTCACCCGGAAGGAACGGGCGACGGAGGATGGTGGTGGCGATGAGCGACGGGCCGTACGCCTGGCCCGGCTTGCCCGCGGCCACCGCACCTTCGGCGGCGTCGACCCCGGCGAGGGCCGCCTCGACGTCGACCCAGGTGTCGGCGGGCGCGGTGAGCTGGTAGCAGCCGAACGCGCTGCCGATGATCCGCGAGCGGTCGAGCCCGATCGATCCGAAACGCGATCGAAGCTTGCTGATGATGGCGCTCAGGGCCAGGTTCCAGGAAGCCGGCAGCGACTCGGGCCACAGGGCGTCCGCCAGCTCAGACTGGGTGACCGCCCGCTTCCGCTCCATCGCGAGATACGCGAGGACGAACCTGCCCTGGGGCCCGCCGAGCTTAGACTCGGGCAGCAGGCGATTCCCGTTCTCGGCCTGCACCTCACCCATGACATAGATCCGCATCAAATCCCCGCCAAAGATTCGCCAAACCCCACCGGCGAAGATGCTAACGCTGGTCCGGAACGGCACAAGGAGAACATATGAAGAAGCGAGTCGAGTGTGAGTGCGGATGGGTCCTCGAAACCGACGACGAGGAAGAGCTCGTCAAGGGGGTCACGAACCACGCCCGCGACGTCCACCACATGGAAGGGGTGACGCGCGAGCAGGTCCTGGCCCAGGCGAAGCCCGTCTAGCTCGAAAGCCAAGTCACGCCACCGCCGAGGTGGCCCAAGTAAAGGAGTCGACGTGAAGTACCTCTATCTGTTGTATGGCGACGAATCGAAGATGCCCGCGCCGGGCAGCCCCGCGTTCAACGCGCAAAACGACGCGTACAACGCCTACTACGGTTTGCTGGACGGGAAGGGCATGTTCAAGTCGGGCGATCCCGTTCATGCCTCGAAGGAGTCCAAGACCGTGCGCGTGCGGAGCTCGGCGACCAAGGCCGATTCAGGCCCCTTCTCGCACAGCGGGGACCAGGTGATCGGCTTCTACGTGGTCGAGGCGAAGGACCTGGACGAGGCGGTTGCGTATGCCGCGAAGTGCCCGGCGGCCTCGGTGGGAGCCGTGGAGGTCCGCCCGATCATCCAGATGTAGATTCGCGATGGCCGGCGGCTTCTGCCGCCGGCCGCGGTTCGGCCCCGCCGCGCTGGGTCCT
>DAIPXW010000207.1:0-4841 GCA_036783075.1 Candidatus Dormiibacterota bacterium
CCCCCGCCACCACTGCTCAACTGCTGGGCCTTGCCGCCGATGTCGACTGTGGCGGTTCCCTCCACGACCATGACCATCTCCGGTCCCGGCACGCCGGGTACGTCGTAGCGCGCTCCCGCAGGCACGGTGATCGCGCTCAGCGTCTCGACATACGGGCCCGCCGGCATCGGATCCAGCACAGGTGACAGGAAGGCGACTCTGCCATCCGGCCGCGGCATCGGCTGGCTGTACTGCGGGCCAGGGCGGACCGCGAACAGATACCAGTCATTCGACGTGGCCCCACTCACCCCGAGGACACCTCCTGCGATGAGCAATAGCGATAGCAGCGGGATGACCGCGCGTTGACGTCCGCCGCGCAGCCACGGCGCGGCGCAGAGAAGGATCGCGATGACGATGAGGCCGACGGCGATGGCGCCGGCACCGATTCGTCCGCCGGCGTTGTCGTTGCTGTGCAAGGCCGGCGCCGGCGTGAAAGCGGCATTGCCCGGACTGACCGATTCCGTCCCGGCCCCCGGAGACGAGATGCTGGCGACGCCACGAAGTGTGTACACGAAGCTCGGCAAGTGGCATCCCGGCCCGCAGGCTGCTGCTCCCGGGACCTGCGTGAACTCGAGGATGCTGTCGAAGAACTTGCCGGCGGGCAGCGCGGCCACGGGAGCTTGAGCCAGCTTCTGGACGGTGACTCTGGAGGAGTTCGCGGTATTTGTTTGCCCGGTCGTGGAGCACGCCATGATGAAGAAGCACGCCGCCATGACCGCAACCAGGCAGTAACGACGCATCAGCGTGCCGGAATCTGGTGTCGTGGTTGTGCGCGCCAGGTGGCGCCGAGGATTGCGCCGAAGAGCACCCAGGCGATCAATGCCGCCACCGCGGCGAGGGGACCGAGGTTGTACATCATCAAGGTCGGGTACATGGGATCGAGATTGGCGGGGACGGGTCTCGAGGGCTCAATTGAACCTAAGAGAGGCATGACGACAAGGCCGGTGAACAACCAGATTGCCGCCCCGTAGATCACGCCCACTCGGACGCTTGGCTGAACGAGGCGCCGGCTTTCAAGGATGAAGAAGAGGGCGATTGTGACCACAAGGCCGGCGATGACGATGACCCATCCAAGCCAGAAACCGGGGTTGTGGCCGGCATCCGGGATTTGCACGAAGAGCGCCCTGTTGACCATCGCCGCCGGCGCGAGCGCCGGGAATCCGAGCGCTTGGCAGACGGACATCCAGCCGAGCCAGGTAAGCACGGCAGCGGCGGCCCCAAGAGGCCTGTCCATCCGGACCTGATTGTGGAAACCAGAGTGGACGTTGTCAAGCAATCGACCATCCTCCGAGAACCGTTGCCGTCAACCGCTGCGCAGGATCACTGATAGCGAGAGGGAGGGGCCCGCCACGGGTCCCTCCCTGCTCTGCGAGGCGGCGAGGTTAAGACTGCGGTCCGCCCCGGTTGCTCCCGGGCTCGCGGAACGACGCGCTGGTTGACGCTGCTGTTGACGCAGGGCCTTCAACGCTCTGGGTCCCGCTTCGCCGGTTGCTGTAGTTCCAGGCCGTGCCGTTTCCTGACGCGTCGGGTTGACCAGTGAGCACTACGTTGGTCGGGGTTGCCGCTGGAGCGATCAACGCTTTGACGAGCAGGCCGCCCATCACCATCAGAACCAGGGCCACCATGAGCGCGACGATGGCCACGACGGTGTCTTTCGAGTTTCCCGATCCGTGAAACGCTCGCCTCGCTTCCATCACTGTCCGCCTCCAGATTTATTCGGCTCGCCACCGGTGGGTGGTAGGCCTGCGAGGAGCATGGGCGGGTCGGATCGGGGGACCTATGTCGTGCGGCACACCCGGGCTGTGCTGTTCGTCACACGTCCGATGATCCGCGGCGGCGAAGCTGGTCACGGTTTAGAACTGTGATCGAGCCACGCTCGAGGCGAATGTAGCCGAGGTCGGAGAAGCGCCGCAGCGCGCGATTGACGTTCTCACGCGTGGCGCCCACCATGGCCGCCAGCGTCTGCTGGTTGAGGGCCAGCTCGATGCTGATGCCAGCCGGTGTCGGCCGGCCTTTCGTGTCGGCAAGCTGCACCAGCTTCGCTGCGACTCGACCGGGAATGTCGAGGAAAGCGACATCGCCCATCGTTGCGTCCTTCCGTTTGATGTAGGCGCTCAGACTGGCGATGATCCGCAGCAGGAGCTGTGGGCGCGACGTGAGAAATTGGAGCAGCGGCTCTTTAGCGATGAGGAGGCATTCAGCCGGCTCCAGTGCCTGTGCGTCCGCCGTCCGCTCGCCTTCCTCGTCGAACAGCGACAGCTCTCCGAAAACCTCACCGGGGCCGGCGATGGCGAAGACGACCTCGCCGCCTCCTTGACCGACAAGCCCGATCTTCACCTGGCCCCGGATGACCATGTGCAGATGCGACCCGGGGTCACCCTGGCGGAAGAGGTACGAGCCGCGCTCGAAGGTGCGGGTCCGGATTGCGGGTCGAAGGGGTTCGAGGTCGCCCGGCGCGAGGCCTTCGAATAGCTGAGTCTTCGCCAGCAGCTGCAGTGGATCCGCCATACGGCAATCATGGTCGCCGCTGCCGGATTTGGCAGGCCTTCGAGTCGCCTCCGGCTTGATGTCTACCCGGTCGAATTCGACGTAACCGCGAAATCAATCACGGTGAGCGTCCCGCTGCCCCGGTTGCCGATGACAACTGTCTGCCCCATCTGCGCGAAGTCCGCGTCACCACCGCCCAGCTGCGTGGTCTGGCCGCCGACGCTGACCGATGCCTTGCCGTCCGTGACGATGAACATCTCCGGGCCCGGAGCATTTGGGGCGTCGTAGCTCGCACCGGCGGGCACCGTGATCGCTCTCAACGTCTCGAGATATGGTGCGGCCGGCACGGGATCCACATCGGGCGATGAATAGGCAACTCGTCCGTCGGGTCGCGGCATCGGCTGGGAGGGTTGGGAGTCAGGACGGACTGCGATCAGGTAATAGTCATTCGACGTCGCACCGATCAGGGGTAATGCGCCTCCGCCGATGAGCAGCAACGAGAGCACCGCGATGGTGACCGCTCGAGCGCGGCCGTGCATCCATGTGGCGGCGCACAGAAGGATTACAAGGACGACCAGGCCGCCGGCGATGGCACCGGCGCCGGTTCGTCCTTCGCGATTCTGAATGGTGTGCCCGTACAGCAACGGAACGAAAACAGCTTCGCCCGAACCGACCGCCTGCGGTGCCGCCCCCGGAAGCGAGATGGTGGAGATGCCGTGCAGCGTGTAGATGATGGCTGGGAGATGGGCAGGCGGCGCGAAGTCTGCCCCCGGGAGCTGGCGGAATTCGAGGATGTTGATTAGGATCTTCCCCGCCGGGAGGGTCTTCACCGGACCTCGAGCCAGCGTATTCACTGTGACAGCGGAGGACACAGAGTTCTTCGCGTTCACTTCTAGAGCCGCCGAGCAAACCGCTGCCAGGGAGAGAGCCCCAATCACGGCTGTGACCACGCCAAGCCGCATCAGTTGGCCGCAGCCTTTGCAGACGCGGTAGTCGTTTGCGTTTTTCCGCTAGCGGTCGCGCCGACTATCGCGCCGAAGAGTACCCAGGCGATGAATGCCGCCGCCGACGCGAGCGGGCCTAGCTTGTACATCATCAGGGTCGCGTGCATAACGTCCGCTGGCTGGCCCGAGGCAGCGAAGGCAGGCGACTGTTCTATGAGTCCGAGAAGCGGCATGACGACAAGGCCGGACAGGAGCCATATCGCAGCCCCGTAAATCACCCCCGTTCGTATACTTGGCCGAACGAGGCGCAGCCTCTCCAAGATGAAGAACATGGCGATTGCGCCGACGAGGGCCGCAATCAAGATGACCCAGCCAAGCCAAAAATTGGGCTCATGGCCGGCCTCCGGGATTATCCCGAAGAACGCTCGGTTGACCATCGCCGCCGTCCCGAGGACAGGGAATCCGAGCGCCGGGCAGATGGTCAGCCAGCCCAGCCAGGTGAGCACCGCGGCGGCTGCGCCGAGCGCGCGCTCCATCGTGTGATTGTGGGAACCGATATTGGCCCTGTCAAGCCGGGGCCGGCTGTGCTGCCGATGGATCCGCGCTGGCGGGGCATCCTGCGAGGCGAGACCCCCATGGCGATCATGCCGCGCCTTGGCCGGAGGCTCTTCGCGCTAATTCCCAGCGCCCGGCGCTGCAAGTTCTGCAACGCGCCATTTCGCGGAGCTTCGGCCGTCACCTTTCGCAGCCTCGGCTGGGCGCCATCTCGCAAGAACCCGAACATCTGCGCACGCTGCATCGAAGATGCGCCTGAAGGTGGCGCGGTCGTGCCGATCAGCGTGCTGTTCGCCGACGTCCGCGGATACTCGTCGCTGACTGAGCGAACCTCCAGTGTCGAGGTGACCGTCCTGCTCAACCGCTTCTATGCGGCCGCGTCCCGCGCCCTGCTCGCGCACGAGGCGGTTCTTGGCCAGATCTCAGGTGACGAGGTCATGGGGTTGTTCGTACCTGGACTGGCTGGACCGTCCTATCCGCGCAGGGCCGTCGATGGTGCGCGTTCGCTTCTACACGCCCTAGGCTACGGAACACCGGAGGGCAACTGGCTCGACGTGGGTGTCGGCATATGTTCCGGCGAGGAGTACGTCGGCAACGTCGGGGGTGGTGGGTTCAAGGACTTCACCGCCCTCGGTGACGTCACCAACACAGCCGCTCGGCTTCAGGGGGAAACGAAAGGCGGCGAGGTCATGCTGTGCGCAACGACGTACCTGGCGGCGGTCGACGCGTGTGCCGGCGCCGAGCCCAAGCAGCTGATGCTCAAGGGAAAGGCCGAGCCGGTCGCGGGATACCTGATCCGGGTCTAAAGGGCACCCA
>DAIPXW010000208.1:0-4821 GCA_036783075.1 Candidatus Dormiibacterota bacterium
GAACGACAAGAGCTTCAACCATCTCGCGGACGTCGGCCTCGAGAAGGCCAAGTCGGATCTCCACGTCCAGGGCGACGTGGTCGAGTCCAAGACCGGCGACGACTACATCCCGAACCTCACCAACTTCGCGTCCAAGAACTACGACCTCGTGATCGGCGTCGGCTTCTTGATGGGACCTGCGGTCGGCACCGTTTCCGGCCAGTTCCCGAACGTGCACTTCGCGATCATCGACAGCGCCGGGACCGACGCCAACGGCAATGACCTGAAGCACTCCAATGTGATGTCACTGCTGTTCAAGGAGCAGGACGCCGGCGCGATGGTCGGCGTGATCGCGGCCATGCTCGAGAAGGAAGGCAAGAACAAGAAGAACAAGGGCGTGATCAGCGCGGTCGGCGGCGTCAGCATCCCACCGGTCAACCACTACATCGCAGGCTACAAGTGGGCCGCCACGATGGAGGACCCTGGGATCAAGGTCCAGGTCGGCTACTCCAACGACTTCACCGACCCGGCCAAGTGCAAGTCCGTGGCCCAGAGCCAGATCAACGGTGGATCTGACGTCGTCTTCCAGGTCGCCGGCGGATGCGGCCTCGGCGCGCTCCAGGCGGCGGGCCAGGCGGGCGTGTCGAGCATCGGAGTCGATGCCGACCAGAAGGACGCCGACCCGTCGGTCATCGCGAGCGCCCTCAAGAAGGTCGACGTCGCGACGTTCACCGCGATCCAGGACGTCGTCAACAACCAGTTCCAGAGCGGCGCTCTGACGTTCAGCATCGCCAACGGCGGAGCCGGTTACGCGCTTGACAACGTCACCCTCCCGGCCGACATCCAGGCTGAGCTGGACAAGGTGCAGGGTGAGATCAAGTCGGGCGCGCTAACTCCACCGGCTGACATCCCGGCCTGAGCACCGTGGGGACGGGCGCGATCGTCGCCCGTCCCCAACCACCCCGCCTGTCCCGGATCGTCAACCGGGTCGCCGGCGGGCTCGCGATGCCGATCGGGTCGGTCATCTTCGCATTTGTCGTCGGAGCCCTGATCGTCGCCGCCACCGGCGACAACCCTTTCACCGCGTACGCAGGCCTCGTGTGCGGCGGACTCGGCATCGGATGCACGCAAGGTGAGAACCCGGCGCTTCAGCTTTCCAACGCCATCGTCTTCGCCATCCCCCTGATCACCACCGGCGTCGCCGTCGCCTTGCCCTTCAGGGCGGGCCTCTTCAACATCGGAGCCGAAGGCCAGCTCCTCGCCGGGTCGATCGCGTGCACAGCGATCGGCATCAAGTTCAACACCCTGCCCACGATCGTCCTGTTGCCGATGGTCCTGGTCGGAGGCACGGTGGCCGGCGCCCTGTGGGCCGGCGTGGCGGGGGTCTTGAAGGCCACGGTCGGCGCCCATGAGGTGGTGACGACGATCATGATGAACTACGTCGCGCAGTGGTTCCTGCGCTACCTGATCATCGGCGGACCGCTGCAGCTGGCGCCCGGCACCTCGAGGTCCTCGCCCATCGGATCGGGCGCGCACCTGGCCACGCTTTTGCCGGCGGACAACTCGCTGATCATCCTGGGGCTGCCGGCAAGCGTCTATCGCGTGCACACCGGGCTGTTTCTCGCAATCGCAGCCGCAGTTGCCTTTGCCTTCCTGTTGTGGAGAACGTCGCTCGGGTACGAGATAAGGGCGGTGGGCCAAAGTCAGAAGGCCGCGCGTTATGCGGGCGTGAGCGTGCGCCGCACGATCATCGTCACCATGCTCATAGCCGGCGGGTTCTCGGGCCTTGCCGGCGCGATCCAGATCGCCGGAGTGGACCACAACCTCACCGACAAGTTCTTCAGTGACACGACCGGCTTCGATGCGATCGCCGTCGCGCTGCTCGGGCTGGGCAGCGCTGTCGGCATCGTGCTCGCGGCACTCCTGTTCGGCGCCCTTCATGCCGGAGGATCGGTCATGCAGCAAGACGCCGGCATCTCGAGCAACCTCGTGCTGGTGCTGCAGGCTCTGATCCTCTTCAGCATCGCCGCCAACTTCGTAGGCGCGATCCGCCAGCAAATCCCTGGGTTGAGGCGCCCGATGACGCCACCGCCCGAGTCGCCCGCCGCCGGTCTCATGACCGATGCCGCCGCTCCCGACACCGGAGCACCCAGAACATGACCGCACTCTCGGACATCTTCCACCTGCTCTTCACGGCGAACCTGTGGCAGGCCACTTTGATGGCGGCCGTCCTGCTGCTGCTGCCGGCCCTGGGCGGGGTCATCTCCGAACGTAGCGGCGTGGTGAACATCGCCATGGAGGGCATGATGCTGACGGGCGCCTTCTTCGGGGTGGTCGCCGACCTCGCATGGCACAACCCGTGGCTCGCGACCCTGGTCGCCATCGTCGCCGGTGGCCTCATGGCCCTGATCCACGGTGTGGTCTCGATCCGCTTCCGGGCCGACCAGATCGTCAGCGGGATCGCCATCAACATCTTCGCCGCGGGGCTCACGGTGTTCCTGGTCAACCGCATCTACGGCCTCCAGGACGTCGGGCACGTCAGCCAGAGCGAGCTCCTTCCAAACATCAACGTCCCCGGCCTTGACCAGATCCCTTTCATCGGACAGGTCGTTTTCCAGCAGAACGTCGTCGTCTACGCCGCGCTGGTCCTCCTCGTCGTCGTGCACGTGGTGCTGTTCAGGACCAGGCTTGGGCTCCGGATCCGCGCGGTGGGCGAGCATCCCCAGGCGGCCGATACCGCCGGTATCAACGTCTTCGCCATCCGCTACGGGGCAGTCGTGACCAGCGGCCTGCTGTCCGGCCTGGCCGGCGCGTTTCTCGCCATCGGGGTCTCAAACACCTTTGTGCCCAACATGACGGACGGTCGGGGATACATCGCGCTGGCCGCGATGATCTTCGGCAAGTGGACGCCGTTCGGAGCATTCGTGGCGTGCCTGATCTTCGGGCTTGGTGAGGCGATCTACGCCAACAACTCCACGATCCATGCGTCGCAGTACCTGCTCAGCATGCTGCCCTACATCATCACGCTCGTGGTGCTCGCGGGCATCGTGGGCCGGAGCAACCCGCCCGCCGCGGACGGCATCGCGTACGTGCCGGGGTCAGAGTGAGCGATTCACAGTCGCCGATCGCCGTCGAGATGCGCGGCATCACAAGAGCCTTTCCCGGCGTGGTCGCCAACGACCACGTCGACCTGTCCGTCAAGGCAGGTGAGATCCAGGCGCTCGTGGGTGAGAACGGGGCGGGCAAGACGACTCTGATGAACATCCTCTACGGCCTGGTCCATCCCGACTCCGGCGAGATCCTGATCAATGGCAAGCCCGTCCGCATTGGAGGACCGCGCGACGCCATCGCGCACGGCATCGGCATGGTCCATCAGCACTTCATGCTGATACCGGTGTTCTCGGTCGGCGAGAACATCATGCTCGGCCGCGAGCCTGTCACCGGCCCTGACTTCTACGACCGCGCCCGAGCCCGGACCGAGATCACCGAGCTGACTCGCCGGTTCGGCCTGGCGCTCGATCCTGACGCGCGCACGGGAGATCTCCCGGTGGGTCTCCAGCAGCGTGCTGAGATCGTGAAGGTGCTGTATCGCGGCGCGAACATCCTGATCCTCGACGAGCCTACGGGCGTGCTCACCCCGCAGGAGAGCAAGGAGCTTTTCACGGTCCTCCGAGGCCTGGTCAAGACAGGCAAGACGATCATCTTCATCAGCCACAAGCTCAAGGAGGTGCTCGAGATCTCGGATCGCATCACGGTGATGCGCCGTGGAAAGGTGGTGGGGCACCTCGTCACGAAGGAGACGACGGAGGAGGAGATCGCCACGATGATGGTCGGGCGCGCGGTACTGCTGCGCGTAGACAAGAAACCGGCTCAGCCGGGCGAGGTGACCTTCAAGGTCGAAAACCTGACCGCGAGCTCGGACCGCGGCGTGTCCGCACTGAAGGGGGTCTCGTTCGAGCTCCGTCGAGGCGAGATCCTCGGCATCGCCGGCGTCGAGGGCAACGGCCAGAGTGAGTTGATGGAGGTGCTTGCCGGCACAAGGCGGGCCACCGGAGGACGGGTGCTCCTCGGCGACAACGACGTGACGACCTTCGACGCCCGCACCGAGCGTGATGCGGGAATCGCGTTCATCCCCGAAGACCGGCGGGGCACCGGCCTGGTGCTCAACTTCTCGATCGCCGAAAACGGGATTCTCGGCCGCGAGCGGACCGCAGGGTTCTCATGGCACGAGGTCGTGCTGAGACTGTCGGCGATTCGCGACTGGGCGAGAAAGCTGGTCAAGGAGTTCGACATCCGGACGCCGAGCATCGAAACGGCCGCGCGCAACCTGTCCGGCGGCAACCAGCAGAAGATCATCGTCGCGCGCGAGATCGCGAGCAAGCCCCGTGTGCTCCTGGCCTCGCAGCCGACGCGCGGTGTGGACATCGGAGCGATCGAGTTCATCCACCGCCGCCTCGTCGCGGAGCGCGATGCCGGCACCGCGATCCTCCTCGTCTCCGCCGAGCTGGACGAGGTCCGCTCCCTTTCGGATCGCATAGCGGTCATGTACGAGGGCAAGATCGTCAGCATCGAGGCGCCCGACACGCCGGAGGAGCGGCTCGGCCTGTTGATGACCGGAGGCGGGACCGCGGGCAGCTCGGGAGCGGCCTAGAGCTCCGAGAACCCCTGGTCGAGCTCCGCGATGCTCGCGATCCGGCGCCATCTCGCCTTCGGCAGCGAATCCTCGGTCCTGGGGAACTGAGCTTAACCACCATATTCGGGTCGACCGGATAATCGACCGTACACGATGGCAGTCCGAGTGGTGGGGTTCGACGGTGACGACACGCTGTGGCACAGCGAGAC
>DAIPXW010000209.1:0-2083 GCA_036783075.1 Candidatus Dormiibacterota bacterium
GCGACGGCGAGCTGCGCTCCGAGGTGCGGGTCGAGGTAGCAGTAGCGCGAGTTGCAGTCCGTCGTCACGGCGAGCCCGAGCCGCGTGCCCTTGACGCGCAGCATCGCGGCGTCGCCGCCCGGAGGGATTACCGTCGCGTCGCCGACCATGTGGTCGTAGCGGCGGTAGATCCCGCGACGGCTTCGGAGGTTGGGGCTCGCGAGCATGCGCAGCAGCGCCTCGCCGGCGTCGACCAGCGGCGGGAGCGCGCCAATGTCGAGGCCCTGCGGCTGCGGCGCGGCGACACCCATCAGCCGGCGCACCGGGGCACCATCCGTCAGCAGGCCGACAGGGAGACGCGCGACCTGCCTGGAGCCGTCGACCACCGAAAGGAGGCCGTCGTCGGTGACGTGGCCGATCACCGCGCACGTCAGGTCCCAGGCCCTGAAGATGCTCTCGACCTCTGCCTCCCGGCCCCGCTGGATGACCACGAGCATGCGCTCCTGCGACTCAGACAGCATCACGTCATAAGGCGTCATGCCGCGCTCCCTTCGCGGAACGCGGGCGACGTCGATCACCGCGCCGGCTCCGGGGACCCGGGCGGCGCTCTCCGCAACCGAAGACGTGAGGCCCGCGGCGCCGAGGTCCTGGATGGCGACGACCGCGTCGGTGTGCGCCAGGTCCATGCAAGCCTCGAGCAGGCACTTTTCCAGAAACGGGTTGCCCACCTGTACGGCGGGCCTTCGCTCGGCGCTGCTCTCGTCCAGCTCAAGGGATGCGAACGATGCGCCGTGGATGCCGTCACGCCCAGTGTCGGCCCCGACCAGCATCAAGCTGTTGCCTGTGCCCTCCGCCCGGGCGCGCATCAGCCGGTCGATCCTCACGAGCCCGACGCACATGGCGTTTACCAGGGGGTTGTTCGCGTAGCACTCCTCGAAATAGACCTCGCCGCCGACGGTGGGGATTCCGATGCAGTTGCCGTAGCCGCCGATGCCCGCGACGACGCCCTCGAAGTGATGGCTGGATTCGGGCAGTGGGCCGAAACGCAGCGAGTCGAGAAGCGCGATCGGCCGCGCGCCCATCGCGATCACGTCACGGATGATGCCGCCGACGCCGGTGGCCGCGCCCTGGTACGGCTCGATGGCGGACGGATGGTTGTGCGACTCGATCTTGAACACGGCGGCCCAGCCCTGGCCGATGTCGACGGCGCCGGCGTTCTCGCCAGGGCCCTGGACGACCATCGGACCAGAGGATGGAAGGCGGCGCAGCAAGGCCTTCGAGCTCTTGTACGAGCAGTGCTCGGACCACAGGACGCCGAGCATGCCGAGCTCCACCTCGTTGGGTGCCCGCTTCAGCTCCTCGACAATGGCCCGGTACTCGTCGGGGGTGAGCGCCACCTCCCGCAGGCGGCGTTCATCTATCGATTTGATGCTCAAGAAACCAAGACCTTCATGGCGCTCGCGGCCACCGACCGGAACAGCTTGAGCCCGTCGGTTCCACCGAGCTCGGCCTCGGCGCAGCGCTCCGGGTGCGGCATCATGCCGAGCACGTTGCCGCGCGCGTTCACGATGCCCGCGATGTTGTGGAGGGATCCGTTCGGGTTGCTGGACGGCGTGACGCGGCCCGCGGCGTCGCAGTAGCGGAAGACGACCTGGCCGCGCTGCTCGAGCCTGGACAGGGTCGCAGGGTCGGCGAAGTAGTTGCCCTCGCCGTGCGAGATCGGCACTCGGATCACCTCGCGCTCGTCACATTGGGAGGTGAACGGCAGGTCCGTGCGTTCGACCATCAGGTTCGTCCACTGGCAGCGGAACTCCAAAGAGGCGTTGCGGATGAGTGCCCCCGGAAGCAGGCCGGCTTCGCACAGGACCTGGAAACCGTTGCAGATGCCCCATACGAGGCCGCCCCGATCGGCGAACTCACCGATCTCCTGCATCACGGGCGCGAACCGCGCGATGGCACCGGTGCGCAGGTAGTCGCCGTAGGCGAAGCCGCCGGGCAGGATGACGCAGTCACATCCCTTCAGGTCCGCGTCCTTGTGCCACAGGTAGACGAGTTCGGCGCCCACGACCTGGTCGATCACCCAGCCGCAGTCGCGATCAGACCA
>DAIPXW010000209.1:2183-4819 GCA_036783075.1 Candidatus Dormiibacterota bacterium
CGAGTTCGGCGCCCACGACCTGGTCGATCACCCAGCCGCAGTCGCGATCAGACCAAGTGCCGGGGAAGACGACTACGCCGAATCTCAACGGATCACCGATACATGGAATCGGCGCGGGGCCCCCGCGAAATCGAAGATTTCGTGGGGTGCAAATACCACGACACCGAATCTCAACGGGACTTTCGACCGTCCGGTTCGATGTCGAAGCGGAAGTCCTCGATCACGTGGTTGGCGAGCAGCTGCCTGCACATGGCTTCCACGCGCTGGCGCGCCTCGTGCTCGGTCGCAACGTCGAGACTCACCTCGATGTACTTGCCCACTCGCACGTCGGAGACCTCCCGAAACCCAAGCGAGGCGAGGCCTTGCCTCACCGTGATCCCCTGCGGGTCGTTGACCACCGGCTTGGGAGTCACGATCACGCGAGCGATCAAGTCTCGTTCCGTGGTTTCGGTGGGAACAGGGGCTTTCCGACCAGGCGCTGGTAGGCGGTGAGATAACGTTCGCGGGTCTGTGCCACGACCTCCGGGGGTAGGTTCGGCGGGTCGCTCTCCTTGTCCCAGCCTGACCGCTCGAGCCAGTCGCGCACGAACTGCTTGTCATACGAATCCGGCGAGCTGCCGATGAGATAGGTCGCGGCGTCCCAGTAGCGTGAGCTGTCGGGCGTCAGCGCCTCGTCGATCAGGATCAGGTCGTCTCCGATCAGGCCGAACTCGAACTTGGTGTCGGCGAGGATCAGCCCGCGCCGCGTCGCCAGCTCCGAGGCGAACTTGTACAGCTCCAGGCTCGCGTCTCTCAGCTTGGTGGCCAGCTCGTCGCCAAGCTCCTTCTTGAGCTGCGCGAAGCTGATGTTCTCGTCGTGCCCGCTTTCCGCCTTGGTCGCGGGCGAGAAGACCGGATAGGCGAGGCGTTCGCTCTGCCGCAAGCCCGGAGGCATCTCCTCCCCCGCGAGCGTGTGCGAGTCCTGATACTCCTTCCACGCGCTGCCGGCGAGGTAGCCGCGCACGACGCACTCGAAATCGATCCGTTTGGCTTTGCGGACGATCATGAACCGGCCGGCCAGCTCCTGGCGGTGGTCCTTGAGCGCCGGCGGGAGGTCGGGAACCATGCCCGAGATCAGGTGGTTCTCCTGGAAGGTATCCGTCTGCGAGAACCAGAAGATCGAGAGCTGGGTCAGCACCTTGCCACGGTCGGGGATGCCGTTGGGCAGCACGCGGTCGAACGCCGACAGGCGGTCGGTGGCGACCATCAACAGCTGGTCCGGCCCTATCTCGTACGTGTCGCGAACCTTTCCCCGCGCGAAAAGCTTCAGCGGGAGGTCCGTCTCCATGACCGCCGGCCCGGCGATCAATGCGTCTTCGTCCCCAATCCGAGACGATCGTAGGCCAGGTCGGCATGCTCGAGACCAGCCCAGGGGTCGAAAACGTCATCCAGCGCCGCACCGATCCGGCTCATGACCCGCTCGTCCGCCTCCAGGTTGGCGCGAAAGCCCGGAGCCTCGGGATCGTCCATCGCCCGCATCGCCGCCTTCTGCACGATGAGATACGCGTCCTCGCGCGACATGCCGCTGTCGACCAGGGCCAGCAGCACGCGCTGAGAGAACACGACCCCCCCACCGAACTGCAGATTGCGCAGCATCCTTTCCGGCCGTACCTCGAGCCCGCGCAGCACCTTCGCCATCTGCTGCGACATGTAGTCGACCGCCGCGCAAGCGTCGGGAAAGACGATCCGCTCCGCCGACGAGTGGCTGATGTCGCGCTCATGCCAGAGCGCCGTGTTCTCGAGCGCGGTCACCAGGTGCCCCCGGACGACCCGCGCGAGACCGCAGACACGCTCGGTGAGCACCGGGTTCCTCTTGTGAGGCATCGCGGAGCTGCCCTTCTGCTCTTTGCCAAACGGCTCGAACGCCTCGCCCACCTCGCTGCGCTGAAGGTGTCGAATCTCGGTTGCGATCCGCTCGAGCGCGCCCGCGACCAGCGCGAGCGCCGACATGAAGCTCGCGTGCCGGTCGCGCGCAACCACCTGCGTGGACACCTCGTCCGGTCGGAGGCCCAGCTCCCTGCACACGTGCTCCTCGACGCGGGGATCGATGGTGGCGTGAGTGCCCACCGCGCCGCTGACCCGGCCCACCGCGACCTCGTCCGCCGCGTTGGCCAGGCGCTGCCGAGCCCGGTCGATCTCCGCCACCCAGCCCGCAACCTTGAAGCCGAAGGTGATGGGCTCCGCCACCACGCCATGCGTCCGGCCGGCCATGAGCGTTCGGCGGTGGCGGATCGCAAGCTCGGCCGCGGATTCGCGTACCGCGGCAAGGTCTTTGGCGATGATCTGGGCGGACTCCACCAGCTGCACCGCCATCGCCGTGTCGTTCAGGTCCTGGCTGGTCATGCCAAGGTGGACGTAGCGGGCCTCCGGCTGGCCGATGGACTCGTTGAGGACGGTGAGGAAAGCGATCACGTCATGTCCGACGCGGTCCTCGACCTCGGCGATCCGGGCGGCATCAAAGGTGCCCTGGCGGATCTTCGGCAGCGCGGCCGCCGGGATGCGGCCCAGCTCGGCCCAGGCCTCGCAGGCCAGGACCTCGATACGGAGCCAGAGCTCGAAGCGGTGCTGGTCGGACCAGACCGCCCTGACGGCAGGCG
>DAIPXW010000210.1:0-4774 GCA_036783075.1 Candidatus Dormiibacterota bacterium
GTCACCGACGGGCACGTCCACCGCAAGCGCAGCCTGGCGTATGGAATCAGGAGTCGCGGCGCCGGACAAATTCGTGATCACGTCAGCGAAAAAAGTCCAGCCCCCGACAAAACCCGCGACCGCGGGAATGTCCATCGCCGCGCCACCGTTGGCGGAGGCGTAGGCCTGGGTCGCCTGCGTGAGCAGTGCCAGTCCCGCCGGTGACAGCGCGGCCCGGCTGATGAACGCGTCGGGCTTGTCGGCGGCGTAGACACCGATCGATCCCGCGCCGAGCAGCTGGCTGAAAGCCGGCATGCAGAACGCTGAGCTGGTGCCGATCGCCGCCCTGAACGCCACGTGGTCGCGCAGCACGGCACGCCAGATGTCGACCCCATCGTCGAGATAGCTGACGTCGAACAGGAAATCGGCATGGTCCTCGACGAGGCGGGCGGCGATCACCTCCGAGTCATATGCATTCGGGTTGTACTCGATGACGTCGACGACCTGGATGCCGAGCTGCCCGGCGAGCGTCTCTTCCGCGCCGCCCACAGCCCGGCCGTAGATGTCGTCGACGCGCACGACCACCGCGCGCGGCGCTGAGAGTTTCATCTCGGGCATCAGCACGTCGTGCGCGAAAGTCACCGCCATTCGTCCGAGCGAGCTGCCGGTGGCCACGGTTCGAAACACGTAGCGCCGCTGCGCGGTGATGGGATCTGCGACCGCTCCCGTCTCCCAGTACACCGTCTTGAGCTGCTCCGCGCGAGCAGATGCCGTCGCGGAAAGTGTGCTGCCGTAGGTGCCGAGGATCGCCGGCACGTGGTACGTGGTCACCAGCGTGTCGACCGCCGCGCTTGCGGCCTGCGGGGTGGTCGCGTCGATCACCTGCAGCCGGACGTGCGTCTTGAGCGCGCCGCTCGACTCGGCGACCTGGAGCGCGGCGCGCACGCCCGCCAGCTCTTCTCTTCCTCCAGGTGCCTGGGGACCGCTGAGCGGATAGATGGCACCCAGCACAAGCTCCGGGCTCGGGCTCGACTGGGACTGGCCGCAGGCGGCCGCGACCAGGACGACGAAGGCGGCGAGGGTGGCGCGCCGGATCATTACGGCCAGAATATCGGACGCGGTGGCAACGATCCGTTTGGAAACTTTCATCGACGCTCCCATCGAGCGCTGCTTCGACCTCGCCCGCTCGATCGACGCGCACCTTGCGTCGACCGCACGGACCAGGGAACGGGTGGTTGCAGGCAAGACGCACGGCCTGCTGGGCCTCGACGAATCGGTGACATGGGAGGGACGGCACCTGGGCATGACGCTCCGGCAAGCGTCGTCGATCACGCGACTCGAGCCGCCGCACATGTTCGTCGACGAGTCGGTCAAGGGGCCGCTGAAGGACATGCGCCACGTTCACCAGTTCCTCGCCGAGCGCGGCGGGACGCTGATGGTCGACACGTTCGAATACCGGCTTGCGCTGGGTGTCTTCGGCAGGCTCGCGGATCGAGTCGCAGTGGAGCGGCACCTGAAAAGACTCCTGACCGAGCGCGCGGACTATCTGAAAGACGAGGCCGAGCGCGTGACCTGAGTCAGGCGGTGGCGGTTGACATCGCATTGCCTCGCGCGTCGGCGAGCTGCCGCTCGAGCTTTGGCGCCGGCGCGTAACCGTAGTTGACGTGTAGAGCCGTGCCCTGCGGCGACATCACCACCGTCGTCGGCAGGGTGTACACGTGGAACCGGTCGGCGAGAACGCGGTCCGCGATCGCGTCCACCTTGTCGATGCGTACGGAACCCAGCCTTGCAAGCGCGGGCTCTTGATGCGTGTGGCAGACCGTGCATCCTTCGCCGGTGAAGTAGAGGATGTACGGCTCCACGGCCGGCGCGGAGGTGGCGCCGATCGCCCTGCGGCGCGCGACCTGCGACCGGATCAATTCCACGCAGGCGGCGACGAGCACCACGACTCCCGCCACCGCCAGCGCCCACAGCTGCGCGTTCATCGAGCTGCTCTGATCAACCCCGCACGGCCAAGCTGGAAGTAGATCTGGCATCCGAGGCAGTACCCGAAGGCCAGGTTGACAAACGCAAGCACGGCGACGAGAAGCGCGAGGGCGAGACCGACGACCTCCACCGAGCTCGGCCGGAAATCACCGGTCACGAGCGGAAGGAAGATCAGAGCCGACGCGACCGTGAGAAAGACCCCGCCCAACCCCTGCGCGAAGTTGTGCGGTTCTGGCCTGTCCGCCACCGGCTGCGGCGTGACGATGCCCCGCGGTTTCAACACCTGGAAGTACAGCTGCTTGAAGAGGGCCAGCTGAGGGTTGACCGTGCCCACGACGAGCACGACCGCCAGCGCCGGTATCAACAGCAGCCCAGGCCAGCCCAGCCAGCTGCCCGCGAACGCGAGCAGCACGGTCGCCACGATCCCGGTCTGGTTGACCTTGAGCGCCGAGTGATCGACGAGCTGAGTGCTCACTTCTCGATGGGCACCCTGATCGAGCTGCCCCACTCGGTCCACGAGCCGTCGTAGTTCTTCACGTCCGGGTAGCCGAGCAGCTCTTTGAGCACGAACCACGTGTGGGCGGAGCGCTCGCCGATGCGGCAGTACGCGATCACTTCCCTGTTCGGCGTGATGCCTTTGCCGCCGTAGATCTCCTTCAGCTCCTCGACGCTCCTGAAGGTGCCGTCCTCGGCGTTGACGGCCGTGGCCCACGGGATGCTCACCGCGGTGGGGATGTGGCCGCCGCGCTGGGCGCCCTCTTGCGGGAGGTTCTCCGGTGCGAGCAGCTCGCCCGAGTACTCCTTGGGCGACCGCACGTCAACCAGCCCGGCCTTGCCGAGCTTGGAGGCGACATGGTCGCGGTACGCGCGAATGTCCTCTTTCGGCGAGCCGTGGAACTGGTAATGCGTCGCCGGGTAGCTCGGAACGTCGCTGCTGTACGCGCGGCCTTCCTTCTCCCACTTCACGCGGCCGCCGTCGACGAGCTGAACCTTGTCGTGGCCGTAGTACTTGAGCGCCCAGTACGCGTAAGCGGCGAACCAGTTGTTGTTGTCGCCGTACAGCACGATGTTGGTGTCAGAGGTCACGCCGCTCTGACCGAGCAGGTTGGCGAGAGCCTCCTTGCTTGCGATGTCGCGGTTGGTCTGGTCCTGAAGGTCTTTCCTCCAGTTCCATCCGACCGCGCCCTCGATGTGTCCGCCTTCGTACGCGCGAGGGTCGACGTCGACCTCGACGAGGCGAATGCCCGTGTCCTTGGCGTGCCCAGCGATCCACTCGGTGCTGACCAATGCCTTTGTCTGAGTCGATGAGCTCAATTCCAATCCCTCCAGGAAATGCGAGATACCGAACTGACTGTTTTCGGCGGAGACGACGGTCGAACGGGCGCGCCCTCACGGGGCGCGAGCGAACGGCCGAAACTAGCTACAGAAGCAGGCCGGGATGTGAACCAGGCGCTGGGCGGGCCACGTGATGCTCCGCATCGTCACGACATCTTATGACAACCGGGGATCGGCGACGATGATTCCTGAAGATGGAGGCGGTTAGTGCGAATCGATCTCATTAAGTACCAGGCGCTGGGCAACGACTACCACGTGCTGGACCTACCCGGCCCCCTCGACGAGCTGGTGGAAATCCTGCCCCTGTTGTGCGACCGGCACCGCGGCCTCGGGTCCGACGGCCTGCTCGCCTTCGACCCAGCGGCGATGTCGATCCGCATCTTCAACCCGGACCGTTCCGAGGCGCAGAAGAGCGGCAACGGCCTGCGTATCGCGGCGGCCCACGCGGTGCTGGAGCATGGCGCCGGCGAGCGTTTCGACCTCCGTACGGCCGGTGGCCCGAACGCGGTGCGGATACTTGCCCGCGACGCGGTCGAGGTCACGTGCGAGGTCGACATCGGCCGTCCTTCGTTTCGCGCCGCCGACCTGCCGGCCAACTTCGACGGCGAGCCCGAGCGGGTCGAGCTCGATACGCCGGCCGGTCGCGTCAAGGCGATGCTCGTCTCGGTCGGCAACCCACACTGTGTCGTGTTCGGCGAGCAAGTAACACGCGAGCGATGCCTCGAGCTGGGTCCGCATCTCGAACGCCATCCGGCCTTCCCCGAGCGCACCAATGTTCAACTCTTCGAGGTGCTGGATCGTGCCCGTGTCCGTGTGGAGATCTGGGAGCGCGGCGCCGGCTACACGCTGGCGTCCGGAACGAGCGCTAGCGCGGTGGCGGCGGCGTGCATGCGTGCCGGGCTGGTCGACGACGAGGTCATGGTGCAGATGCCGGGCGGAGACCTGAGAGTCCGCCGCGAGAGCTCGGGCGGCCTGGTCCAGTCGGGCCCGGCACGCAGGGTCTACCGCGCTTCGGTCGAACTCGCCGACTTCACCGGGATGCGCTGACCAGGCGCTCAACCGCGGCCGGCAGCTCGCCCAGCCCGCTCACCACGGCGTCGGCCAGGGAAGGATCGTCCTGCTCGCCCTGACGGTTGACCCAGATCCGCGTGATGCCCAGCTCGCTTGTGGGCCGGATGTCGTGGAAGTAGCTCTGCGCAACGTGGATCCACGCGTCGGCCGAGGCGCCGAACGTGGTCTGGAACAGGCGGAAGTGCGCGGAATCCGGTTTGTAGGCTGAGACGTCCTCCGCGGTGACCACCGCGTCGAATGGAACGGGCAGGCGGCGCTGCGTGAGCGCGATAATGTCGCGGTCGCAGTTCGTCAGCAGCGCGAATTTCCAGCCCAGTTTGCGCAGCTCGCCGAGGGCCGGGCCCACGTCGGAGAAAGGCGGCCAGTAAGGGATGGTCGAGACGAGCGCCGTTGCGTCGTCAGG
>DAIPXW010000211.1:0-4758 GCA_036783075.1 Candidatus Dormiibacterota bacterium
TTACGTGCAGGGTCATCGTTATCTCCTGCCCGCCCGCCTTGTCGAACGCGAGGCGTTTGATCCAGCGGATCGCGGGGCCCGCGTAACCCGCGAACGCCGGCGTGTGAAGCGAAAAGTCCTGGGTTAGATCGAGAAACCTCATGTCACGACAAGTTTGGCTCGCTCGATCTTCCCCATGGCGTTCCGCGGCAGCCTGTCGAGCACGACGACGCGCCGGGGACACTTGTATGCCGCGAGGCGCTCGCGCGCGAAGGCGATGAGCTCGCTCTCCACCAGCGGCACGGAACCGGACGGCACCACGAAAGCCGTGACCTCCTCCCCCCACGCCTCGCTCGGCATGCCTGCGACCGCCACCTCCTCGACTGCCGGATGCGTCTCGAGGACGAGCTCGACCTCGCGCGGGTACACGTTGAAGCCGCCCGAGATGATGAGCTCCTTGAGGCGGCCGCGAATGGCAAGCGTGCCGTCGTCGGCGATCTCCCCTACGTCGGCGGTCCGGAAGAAGCCGTCGTCGGTGAACGCCTCCGCGGTGGCTTTCGGGTTGCGCCAGTAGCCCCTGAACACCTGGCCTCCTTTGAGCAGCACCTCGTCGCGCTCGCCGAGCTTGACCTCCACGCCGGGGAACGGCAGGCCCACCCTGCCTGGCTGGCGCGGCCCGTCGTAGGGGTTGGTGACGACGATGCCGCCCTCGGTGATGCCGTACCGCTCGACCGGCGGCTGCCCGAGGAGCCGGCCGCACCGCTCGAAGAGCGCGGGCGGGAGGGGCGCGGACCCGGAGACGAAGAGGCGCACGTGCGACAGGTCCGCCGGGTGCTGGTCGAGCCAGTCGCACAGCCGTTGGTACATGGACGGCACGCCGAAGAGCATCGTGCCGCGGTCGGCGTCTGGCCGGGTGAGCTCGGCGACCACGCCCTGGGGGGAGAAATGGATGAGGGTGGCGCTCCCCCCGCTTAGCAGAGTCCCGTGGAGGCCCATGCCCAGGCCGTGTAGGTGGAAGAGCGGCAGCGCGTGGACGAGGACGTCGCGCGAGGTCCACCGCCAGGCCTCGATCGCGCCGCGGGCCTGGGCCAAGAGCCCTCCGTGGTCGAGGACGGCACCCTTCGGCCGACCCGTGGTCCCGGACGTGTAAAGGATCGCGGCCGGGCTGTCGGGGGTGAGCGCGGGCATCGGAGGCGGCGTGCCGCGGGGCAGGTTCTCGACGGCTGCGACGCGACGCCCGAGAGGTCCCACGATCGCTGCGCGGGGGCCGTCGGCGATCACCAGGGCCGGGTCGGAGTCCGACAGGATGTGCGCGGCTTCGGCCGCGTGGTAGTCCGGGTTCATCGGCACGATGCAGGCGCCGGCGCGCTGAGCGCCGAGGTAGGCGATCACCCAGCCGAGCGAGTTGGCCGCATAGAGGGCGACCCTGTCGCCTGGCTTCACACCGAGCTCGACGAGTCCGCCGGCGGCCTGCTCGGCCGCGGCGCGCAGCGCGTCGCGGGTCATCGTGCGCTCGCCCGACCTGAGCACCACCTCGCTTCCCGGCTTGAGCAGCGCGCCCGGCAAGGTGCCTGAGCGAAGGCGCCGGCGTAGAGCCTCGATCCCCTCGGCAGTCGTGGACTCCTTGACCACGAGCCAACAATGCCACACGCGCGGCAGGACGCCCGGAGCTCAGAGGGAGGCCAGGAACTCCTCGATCGCGCGGTTGACCGGTTCGGGATGGGTCAGATTGCTGGCGTGGCCGGCGCCCTGGATGCGGACCACGCCGCGGCATCCGGCAAGGGTGGCGCACAGCTTGTCCGCCAGAGGCATCTCGATCGCCACGTCGTCGGTTCCGTGAATCACGATGGCCGGGGCCCTGATCTCGCCCATCCGCCTGGTGACGTCGTCGCGGTCCATGAGGGTGCGGTAGATCGGTGTCAGGCCTTTCGGCTCGAGCGCCTTCCACTTGGCGGTCCAGGCTGCCGACTCGTGGCTTTGGTTGCCGATGATGATGGCGGCGACCATCTCGACGAGCTGATCGCTCGGGCCCGACCCGACCCACACGTCGTGCATCACGTCGTACTGCTGGGCCTTCTCGGGATCCTCGCAGCCGGACTGCGTGTCGATGAGCACCAGGCCTGCCGTCCGTTCGGGGTGTCCGAGCGCAAAGCGCAAAGAGATAAAGCCACCCTGGCTCATACCGCCGAAGACCGCGCGCTCGACGGCGAGATGGTCGAGCAGCCCGGCCAGGTCCTCGGCCGAATCCCAGTAGGTCCAGGGCTCTGGCGACGGGTCCGAGCGGCCGTGGCCGCGCTGGTCCCAGGTGATAACCCGGTGCCGGTCGCGCAGCGCGCGGACCTGCGGCTCGAACATGTCGGCGTCCATCAGGAACCCGTGGCTCAGCACGAGCGGGAGCCCGGCGCCACCCGTGTCCTCGTATTGCAGACGCGCGCCCCGCACCTCCACAACCGGCATCGGCGGCAGCCTACTCCCTTCCGGCGCGCTCGGCCGGCACTAGGTGTAGAGGAGCTCTCCCCACTGCTCGCCGTCGAGCTCGAGGTCGAGATGTTTCAGGGGTCCGAGGCCCCGCACCGTGAGGCCAAAGCGGGCCGGCAGACGCGCCGCAGCCCGCCGATCGATCAGGAAGGCCGCGTCACCGTCGAGCACCCCTGTAGCGAACCGGGTTGGATCTTCCTTGGACGACATCTCGCGCACGCTGACGCGGCAGATGATGCCCCCGCCGCAGCACCGATGAGCTTCGTACGCGATGACCCAGGGCCTCGTCGAAGGGTGCAGGTCGAGCCATCGCCGCGCGGGGGCGTCAGCTTCCAGTGTGAACGTCTCACCGAACGGCATCGCCTAGCTCGAAGGTTCGACGAAAGGCTGCAGGCTCTCCACGTCCTTCTCGTCGAGGCGGGCGAAAAGCGCCAGGTCGTCGGCTCGCGAGATGAACTTGATCGGCAGCACGACGTCCTTCTTGAAGAAGCCTTCGGGCTGGATCACGACACCGATCATGTCGCCTTTGTCGTAGAGCACGTCGTGGATTCGACCCAGCCGGCGACCCGTTTCGCCAAGCATCACGCTCTCACCCCGCTCGATCTCGATCTGGCCCTCCGGCTTGTTGGCAACCTCCTCGGCGTTCGGCACTCCAACTCCGCCGGTCAGGATCTCTGACTCCTCGAGCGACGCCGTCCCAAGCGTCATCGGCTTGAAGCGATAGCTGAGGTACGGCGGCTGCAGGCGGACCTCCGAGGCCGGGATGGCGAGCTGGACGTTGTCGTGGGTTGCCGACGCGACGGACTCGATCGGGATCACGACCTCGTCTGTGATGAAGAGCTGCTCGGCCGGCAGCTCGCCGCCCACGAGGGATTCGTCCGATTTCACGACCAGGGCCCGGGGATCGAACCCCTGCTCCTCGACTAGGACGCTGACCAGCGTCCCGGCCTTGAGGCCGTCGCTGCCGATGACGTCTCCGCCAAGCCGGAAGTGGGACAGGTCCGGCATCGATTCGCATTATCCGACAGTGCGCTTGTCCGCTTCAGCGGGCGCTGTCCCGCCGGAGTCGGGCCGTTCGGCCCTCGCCGCCGCTCCCGACGCAGCAGAGGCTTGATCAGGCAGACCCGTGTGATCTGACCAAACACTTCCGACTCGAGGAGCCATAGGAGGCAAACACCAGATGAAAGCCCTCGTATATCAGGGTCCCGGAAAGCGCGCGTGGGAGACGGTTCCGGACCCCAAGATTGAGAAGCCGACCGACGCCATTGTGAAGATCGACACCGCGACGATCTGCGGCACCGACCTTCACATCCTCAAAGGAGACGTGCCCGAGGTCAAGCCCGGTACCGTGCTGGGTCACGAAGCTGTCGGTACCATCGTCGAAACCGGCGCGGCGGTCACCAACTTCGTCATCGGCGACCGCGTGCTCGTCTCGTGCGTGTCGTCGTGCGGGCGGTGCAGGTTCTGCAAGGAAGGCCGCTTCGGCCAGTGCCTGAACGGAGGCGGCTGGATCTTCGGCCACCTGATCAACGGCCTGCAGGCCGACTACGCGCGCATCCCCTTCGCCGACAACTCGCTGTACAAGATTCCGACCGGCCTGACCGACGAGCAGGTCCTGTTCCTGTCGGACATCCTCCCCACCTCTTACGAGGTCGGGGTTTTGAACGGCGAGGTCAAGCCGGGAGACACCGTCGCCGTCGTCGGCGCGGGCCCCATCGGCCTCGCCGTGGTCATGGCCGCGAAGCTGTTCACCCCGGGCAAGATCATCGCGATCGACCTTGAGGACTCTCGCCTCGCGAAGGCCAAGGAATTCGGAGCCGACGTGACGATCAACAACGGCAAGGAAGACGCCGTCAAGAAGGTGTTCGAGCTCACCGCGGGCCTCGGCGCCGACGTGGCGGTGGAAGCCGTCGGGGTTCCGGACACCTTCGGGCTCTGCACCGAGCTGATCCGTCCCGGAGGACGCGTCGCCAACGTGGGCGTTCATGGTCACGCGGTGACGCTTCACCTCGAGAAGCTGTGGATCAAGGACGTGACGATCACCACCGGCCTGGTGGACACGTACTCCATCCCGCAGCTGCTGTCGCTCATCGTCGGCGGCCGCATCGACCCGACAATGTTTGCCACGCACCGGTTCCCGATGGCTGAGGCGATGGCGGCTTACGACGTCTTCGGCGACGCGGCCAAGACGCATGCGCTGAAGGTGGTCCTCGAGACCGCCGCCACCGTGTCGAAGCACGGCGCGGCAGTCAAAGCCACGGTTCACGCCTAGACATCGACCTGGGCCGGTGGGCGCGCGAG
>DAIPXW010000212.1:0-4749 GCA_036783075.1 Candidatus Dormiibacterota bacterium
GCTGTTTCAACGTCACTTGTGCCACGTTCGAATTGCCTCCCTGTTGAACTTCCGCCCGGTTCCGGCCTTCGTGCGAAGGACAGGGGCATTGCCCCGAGCGTGCTGACTCAGTCGCGACCGGGGCGCGCGGCGCCTGGGCTGGGACTGGACCACCGAGTATACGCAGCCGCCGAGCTTCGAATCAGAGCCCGCCCGGAAACCGCCCCGCGCATACGCCGCTGGCGGCGAGCGCCGTCACGGTGGTGTTCACCTGAAGGTTGCCGGGGGTCTCCGCCGGGAACTGGATCACGGCGTCCGGCGCGAGCAGGTGGTCCTCGTCGATCCAGCTGCACGCGGTGTGGCCCTGCACCGTCGCATAGGGCCCCGGCCCAAGCTGCAGGATCTGCGTCGCGGGCGTTGTCACCCCGACCCCCACACCCGTGGCGAAGAAGACGCTGTTGCCGGCGGGTGACAGGCCAGTCTGCGGGAAACCCGGGCCCGGCGTAGGCGGCCCGGTCGCCGCCAGCACCTTCCCGGTCCAGTCGTACGTGGTGGTCGCCCCCTGCGCCTGCTCGCAGGCGACACCGGCGGCCGAAGGCCACGTGCTGAGGGTGCAGTTGTTCGCGCGGATCGTGGCCAGTCGGGCGGCGGTCGTCGCGTTCGAGACGTGCCACTCGATCGGACTGAGCCCGCCGGCCTCGAAGGTGCAGGCCTGGACGAGCGCCAGGATGAGCGCTCCCTGGTGCCAGCCCAACGGCCACAGGGTCGTGCCCCGCTTGTCCTTGGGGACCTGGGTCGTGTAGATGTCCGTGTGGTTGCCGCCGCCTCGCAGGTCCTCGACGTAGAGACGCTCGCTGATCGCGGTACCGCTGGAGACGTCCTCGACCAGGACCGCGATCCGCTGATCGTCCGGGCTGACCGAGAAGAAGCTGATGACGTTCGGTCCGCCGGGAACGGTCGTCACGTCGGCCGCGCTTCCAGGCGGGACGACCATCCGGATCTTGGTGTCACCGTCGCGAAAGTAGACCTCGTCGTTGCTTGCGCTCACCGGTGGGGGCGCAAGCAGACTGTCGTGCTGGGGGGAGCAATACTGGGTGGAAGGGCTCGCGACGGAAACCGAAGCCGCGACGCTCGCGTCGGCCTTGATCAAATCAAGACTGCCGGCGGAGAGGATGAGCCCGTAGTTGCCGGTCAGCGGTCCGGAGCTCGGCGATGCGCTCGGCGAGGCAGCGGCGCTTGCGGTTGATTGGGCGCTGGGGCTCGGACTGCTTCGCGCGCCCGAGGACGAACCCTGGCCGCACGAGATCGCCAGCAGCGCAAGCGCCAGGACTACCGCGCCAGGGCGCATATCAGGCACCACTGTATAGGCGATCCCGCGAAAAGCGTTAAGAGGCGGCTTCGACCTTCTTGACGCCCTTCGGTCCCGGGCAGCTCGGGTAGTCGGAGCAGGACTTGAACGTCCCATAGCGACCGCGCCGTTCGACCAGCGGCTTGCCGCAGATCGGGCACGGCTCGTCCAGCAGCTTCGGTCCCTGCCTGGGCTTGCCATCCTTGCCGATGTTCGCCCGGTACTTGCACTCGGGGTAACGCGAGCAGGCGACGAAGGGTCCGAAGCGCCCGGTGCGCTCGACGAGCTGGCCTTCACCGCACTGCGGGCACTTCTCGCCGGTCGGCTTCGCCTCGGACTGCGCGGCGTCCCTCTTGATGTACTTGCAGTCGGGGTAACCGGAGCAGCCGACGAACTCGCCGTACCTGCCGTTGCGCAGCTGCAGGGGCTTGCCGCACTCCGGGCACGCCTCGTCGAGAAGCTTCGGCTGCGGCGCCTCGCCGTCCGCGGTCAAGGCGCGGCGGAACTTGCACTTCGGATAGCGCGAGCAGCCCATGAACGGGCCGAACCGGCTCGCCTTCCGCACGAGGTGTCCCTCGTTGCACAACGGGCAGACCTCGTCGGTGTCCGCCGGCGTCGCCTCTTCGGCGGCCGTCAGCATCTGCTGGAGCGGGCCGTAGAAGTCGCTGACCACGGGCACCCACTCCTCGTTGCCTTGCTCGACCTCGTCCAGCCGCTTCTCCAGCTTGGCGGTGTAGTCGTCGTCCGAGATGACCTTGAAGTGCCCGACCATGATCGCGTTGACGGCCTCACCGATCCGCGTCGGATGCAGGCGCCTCTCTTTGATCTCGACGTACCCGTGGCTCTTCGTGATGGTCTCCACGATCGGGGCATAGGTGGATGGCCGGCCGATGCCCCGCTGCTCCAGCTCCTTGATGAGCGTCGCCTCCGAATAGCGCGGCGGAGGCTGGCTGAAGTGCTGCTCGGGCTTGACGCCGTGGTAGTCGAGGTCCTGCCCCTGGCTCAGCTCGGGTAGGTCCGCCTCGCCGTTCTCCTCGCGTGGCCAGACCTTGTAGAAGCCGTCGAAGGCTAGCACCGATCCGTTGGCGCGGAACACGTACTCCCCACCCTCGATCTCGACCTGCGTCTGGTCGTACACCGCGGGCGCCATGCGGCTCGCCACGAACCGGCGCCAGATGAGGTCGTACAGCTTGAGCTGGTCCGCGGTGAGGTGCTGCCGGATCGACTCGGGCGTGCGGTTGACGTCGGTCGGGCGGACGGCTTCGTGCGCGTCTTGAGCTCCGGGGCTCGCTTTCAGCGCCCGGGCGGTGCCGAGGTATTTCTCGCCGTGCCTCTGCTTGATCCAGGCGTTGACCCTGGCCTCTGCCTCGGCCGAGATGCGAGCCGAGTCCGTGCGCATGTAGGTGATCAGGCCGGACGGGCCCTCGTCGCCCAGCTCGATGCCCTCGTAGAGCTGCTGCGCGACGCTCATCGTCTTGCGAGGCGAGAACCGCAGGCGGCTCGATGCGTCCTGCTGGAGCGTGGAGGTGATGTAGGGCGCGTTGGAGCTCTTGGTCCGGCGCTTCTTCTCCACACCGATGACGCGATAGCTCGCACCTTCGAGCTTGCGGAGGATCTCTTGCGCCTCCGCCTCGGTCTTCACCTCGAGCTTTGCGTCCTCCCCGGCCGCCGGCGCGGCGACGGGTCGGTTGAGCCGGGCCAGGAAGCGCTGCTCCTCGCCCCTCTTCGACAGTTCCGCGTCGATCGTCCACGACTCGACCGGGACGAACTTTCGGATCTCCTCCTCGCGGTCGCAGACGAGCCGGAGCGCGACCGACGACACGCGTCCGGCCCCGATCCCCTTCTGGACCTTCGCCCACAGGAACGGGCTGAGCCGGAACCCGACGAGGCGGTCCACGACGCGGCGAGCCTGCTGCGCGTTGACGAGCCTCATGTCGATGTCACGGGGCGATTCGAGCGCCCTGCGCACCGCCTCGGAGGTGATCTCGTGGAACTCGATGCGCTTGGGCGACCGCAGCTTCAAGACCTCCGCGAGATGCCATGCGATGGCCTCCCCTTCGCGGTCGGGGTCCGACGCGAGGATGACCTCGCCGCCGTCCTTCTTCACCGCCGATCTCAGGTCGGTGATCGTCTTGCGCCTGCTCTCGACCACCTCGTAGTGAGGCTTGAACCCCGCGTCGACGTCCACGGCCATCTCGTTTCCGGGCAGGTCGCGGACGTGGCCCATCGAGGCCAGGACCTCGAAACGGTCACCCAGGAACCGCTTGAGGGTCCGCGCCTTGGCGGGAGACTCGACGATGATCAGGCCTTCTGACACAGCACCTCTTTATTCCCATCTCGGCCGGTTTCTTCCCCGCGCAGGGTCCGGGCCGGTTCTGGGCGGGCAATCCTACGCTCGTTGTTTGGGTCGGCGCAATGACCTTATGTAGCCGTCCTGGTGACGGCGCACAGCGCCGTCGAGCTCGAGCTGGGTGAGCCGTGCGAGCACCTCGGACATCGGAAGCTGCAACTTGCGGGCGATCTCGGCAGCGCTCACTGCGAGGACGTCCGAGAGGTAGGCGACGATGCCATCCCGACCTCCAGGAGGGCGGGAACCGATGCCTTTCGGGGGCGCGAGCGGGTCGTCCAGGACCTCTTGCGCCACCCCCACGGCGAACAGGACGTCGCGCGCGTTTTGAACCAACCCTGCGCCGTCGCGGATCAGCGAATGCGTGCCGACCGACAGGGGCGAGAAGACGCTGCCCGGCACCGCCATCACCTCTTTATGCAGCTCGAGAGCAGCGTCCGCCGTGATCAGCGCGCCGGATCCCTCGGCGGCCTCGACCACCACCACAGCGTCCGCGAGTGCGGCCATCGTCCAGTTGCGCGCCGGGAAGTTGTGGCGGCGCGGGGTCGTCCCGTCGGCGAACTGGCTCACCAGGGCGCCACCCGAGGCGATGATGTCGTCCGCGAGTCTCGCGTGCTCTGCGGGGTACACGACGTCGACGCCCGTACCCATGACGGCCACCGTCACGCCACCTCCGGCGAGCGCACCACGATGCGCCGCGGCGTCGATCCCGAGCGCGAGCCCGCTGATCACGATCACGCCGGCGCCGCCGAGGTCGGCGGCGAGCTGCTCCGCCACGGCTTCGCCGTACGGCGAGGCGCGCCTCGACCCGACGATCGCGATCCTGGGTCCGGCGGGCGGAGGCCATCTCCCACGCGCGCGGAGCTCATGCAACTCAGGCGGCAAGGTCGTGAAGCCGGTACCCGAGCGCTTCGAGGACGTGCCTCTCGCCGATGGTCGAGGCGCCGTCGAGGTCGGCCGAGGTGCGGGCGACCCTCCATGCCCTATGGAAGCCGCGCGCGGTCAGTCCGCGCTGCTCAGACCACCGCTCGAGCGCCCGCCGAGGCTCCGGTTCGAGCCCGGCGAGGTGGCGCAA
>DAIPXW010000213.1:0-4710 GCA_036783075.1 Candidatus Dormiibacterota bacterium
TCAGCACGGTGTGGATCCCGAGGCCGCCGTAGCTGGCCACGAGGATGACGGCCGTGGGCTTCTTCGGGTCGTAGGGCGCCGGCGATTTGCTGCTCGGTGGCAGGTTCCCGAGATCCTGCTGGAGCTGCGCGAGCTTGGAGCGGACGGTCTCATCGTCAGCTTTCATGGAGGCGAGACGATCGACTACGCCATGCCCGTGCTGCAGGCGCTGCCGGCTGTACGCCTGGAGTGCCCTGACATACCGATCCTCGTCGACAGCGGGTTTCGCCGTGGCGCCGACGTATTGAAGGCTCTGGCCCTCGGAGCGAACGGCGCCGGGATCGCCACTCTTCTGCTCATCGCATGCGCCGGCGGCGGGCGCGACGGAGTGCGCGCCATGATGGAGGCTCTGTACGAGGAGCTGGGCCGCACGATGTCGATCACCGGCTGCGATTCGGTCGACTCGATCGACCCGTCCATCCTCCACCGGGTCGACGTTGCTTCGGAGGTCCTTTCTTGAGCGGCAGGTTCGACGGCAGCGTGGCCGTGGTCACCGGAGCCGGGCGAGGGATGGGCCGTGCCGTGGCGCTCCGCCTGGGACGCGAGGGCGCCCGGGTCGTGGTCGCCGAGTTGAACGCCGCGCACGGCGAGGAGGTCGCCGCCGAGATTCGAGCGGCCGGGGGATCGGCCACCGCGGTGGCCGCGGACGTCTCGCGACTCGCCGACGTGACGCGCCTCTTCGGCGAGGCCGTCAAGGCTTTCGGCACGGTCGACATCCTGGTCAACAACGCAGGGATCGGTGTCGCCAAGCCGATACTCGATTACACAGAAGCCGACTGGGACAGGCAGATGGGCGTCAACGTCAAAGGCGTGTTCTTCTGCTCGCAGGCCGCCGCCAGGCTGATGATTCCTCGACGCCGCGGCAAGATCGTCAACTTCGCCTCCACCTCCGCCTTCGTCTCTTCGTCCAAGCCGGAGATCGCGTACGACACAAGCAAAGGGGCGGTGCGGCAGATGACGATCTCGATGGCCGCCGAGCTCGCGCCGCACGGGATCAACGTGAACGCCGTGGCGCCCGGGACGACCGAGACCGAGATGACGCGCAGCAGCCTGAGCACCGACGATGGACTCGCCTGGCAGCTGGCACGCATACCGATGGGCCGGATCGGCAAGCCCGACGACATTGCCGCGGTCGTCCTGTTCCTGTGCTCGCCCGAGGCGAGCTACATCACCGGCCACACGCTGGTCGCGGACGGCGGCTGGCTGCTCTTCTGAGGGAAGGCCCCTACGATGTCCGGCGTGCAGGCGACTGATTACAGCGGAGCTCTCCTCGAGCTCAAGGACGTGCACAAGTCGTTCGGGCACGTCGACGTGATCAATGGCGTGAGCCTGCCGGTCCGGAAGGGCGAGCACGTCGTGATCTTCGGCCCGAGCGGAGGCGGCAAGAGCACGCTGCTGAGGATGATGAACCTGCTCGAGACTCCCGATTCGGGGACCGTCAGCTTCGAGAACCGTCAGTACTTTCCACACTCGGGCAACTTGCTCGACAGGGCGAGCCGGCTTCAGCAGCTCCGCAGCCAGATCGGCATGGTGTTCCAGCGCTTTAACCTGTATCCGCACCTGACGGCGCTCCAGAACGTCTCGCTCGCCTTGACCGACGTGAAACGGCTCTCACGCAAGGCGGCGCGCGAAAAGGCGCAGGAGTGCCTGGCCGACGTTGGGCTGAAAGATCGGGAGGAGCACTATCCGGCGCAGCTCTCTGGAGGCCAGCAGCAGCGTGTGGCGATCGCCCGGGCGCTCGCCATGGACCCGAAGTTGATGTTGTTCGACGAACCGACGTCGGCCCTGGACCCCGAGCTGATCGGTGAGGTGCTGGGCGTGATGGAGCGGCTGGCCCGCGAGGGCATGACCATGGTCGTGGTCACGCACGAGATGGGGTTCGCCCGCCACGTCGGCGACCGCCTGATCTTCGTCTCCGGCGGGGTGATCGCCGAGTCGGGCGGAAAAGAGATCCTTTCCAACCCGCAGCAGGAGCGCACCAAAGCGTTCCTGGAGGCGGTCCTCTAACCGCCGGCCGCCGGCGTGGCAAGTAAACGAACGCTTGTTAGATTCGGTCTTGACAATCGCCCCGGTTTGAACGAGTCTTCAGCACCGTGAGGCTTGACTGGAACCCGACCAACTACCAGTTCGCATGGAATGTCGTCAACGAGTACCGCGACTGGCTCTGGCTTGGGTTGCAGCTGACGCTCAAGGTGGCTGCTGTAGCTATGGCATTCGCCATGGTCCTCGGGCTGTTCATTGCCTTGATGAGGATGTCGCCGATCTGGCCGGTGCGCACGATCGCATCTCTGTACATTTCCGTGTTTCGGGCCATTCCGCTGCTGGTTTTCATCCTCTGGGCGTTTTACGGCGTGACGCTCGTCACCGGATTGAACATCGACGCCTTCTGGTCCGGGGTTATGTGCCTCGCCCTGCTGTACTCGGCTTTCCTCGCGGAGATCTACCGGTCGGGCTTGCAGGCGATCGATAAGGGCCAGCGGGAGGCGGCACTCTCCACTGGTCTCAGCCGAGTTCGAACGTTCGCCAAGGTGATCTGGCCTCAGGCCTGGCGGATCATCATTCCGCCTATTGCCAACAACTTTGTTGGAATCGTCAAGGATTCTTCGCTTGTCGGGATCATCGGGCTGAACGAGCTGATGCGACAGAGCCAGATTGCCGTGTCATTGACCTTCCGGCCTTTCGAGCTCTACACGGCCGCCATGGTGATCTACATCATTGTGACTCTGGCGATCGCCCGGATAGCAAGCCTCCTGGAGCAGCGTGCGGCGCGCAGCCTCAGAGTCCAGACTCGGCGTCTGCCGCGCAGCGTTCGACCCATCGGAACCGCCGCCTGAGCCGGCATTTGAAATTTGGGAGGTTGAAGGATATGTCCGACGAAATGGAAGGAGCAGGAGGCGAGAGGGAGTCTCCTCCTCGCAACCTTGGCTCGAGCGTCAGCCGCCGCACGCTCCTCGGGGGCGCGGCCCTCGCGATCGGGGGCGCGGCGCTGGCCGCATGCAGCACGGGGACCAACGGCGGGACTGCGCAGGCCTCGAGCAGCTCGACATCGCTGCTCCAGACCATTCAGACGCGGGGCCAGCTGAACGTGACGACTTCCCTGCTCTACCCGCCGGAGTTCTACAAGGACAAGAACGGCAATCCCGCGGGATATGACATCGACGTCCTGAACATGGTGGCCAAAGACCTGAACGTCAAGCTCAACATCATCGACGTTCCGGACAACGCCGCCAACATCGCCAACGTCCAGTCCGGCAAGGCCGACATGGTCAGTGCAGGACTCGTGAACACGCCGAAGCGCGCCCTTGTCATGAACTTCACCAAGGGCTACGTGCCCTACACCCAGATCCTCATGGTCACCACCACTGGTGGCATCAACTCGGTCGCGGACCTCAACAAGGCCGGCAAGACGATCACCGCGCTCACGGCGTCCACGGCATTCTTCCGTGCCCAGCTCCTGTTCCCCAAGGCGACAGTCACGCCGCTGGCCCAGGACGAGGCGCTGCTCTCGGTCGCAACCGGCAAGGCCGACGCCTGCCTGGTCGAGGACTACCTGGCCAAGCCTTTCGTCGCGCAGCACTCCAACGTCAAGCTGATGAACAACGGGATCGGAGTAGCAACCGAGTTCGGCTGCTGGGGCGTGCTCGCCGGCGACTATCTGTGGTGGCGCTGGCTCGACAACTGGATCTCCTACAACATCGACAACGCCCAGCTGCCCGCCATGTACACCAACACGTTCGGGCTGGCCTGGGTGCACCCGTCGTAACGGGCACCGGGCAATCCTGAATCCACGCATGAGGGCCGGCCGCCGCCGGCCCTCACCATTCAACCCCGTCCGCCGCGCATGAACACCTCGCCTGAGCTGGCCGAGGTGCTCGTACAGGTGCGCGACGCCATAGCGACCGTCACGCTCAACAGGCCCGAGCAGCGCAACCCGCTGTCGGCGTCGATGATGCAAGACCTCAGGTCGGCCCTTGCTTGGTGTAAAAGCTCACCGGAGGTCGCGGTCGTGGTTCTCACTGGCGCGGGCGATCGCGCGTTCTGCGCCGGAGCCGACCTCGGCGGTTTCAGCGGCACTGCTTCCACGCTCGAGCTGCACCATGGCCGCCACGCTCTCGCGGACCTCTTCATGGAGATGGCCGAGCTCGGTAAACCAATCCTCGGAAGGATCAACGGCCACGCGCTTGCGGGCGGCTTCGGGCTCGCCTGCGCGTGCGACCTCCTCGTCGCCGTCGACACCGCGACGTTCGGCACCCCCGAGATCAACGTCGGAGTGTGGCCGATGATGATCCAGGCGGTGCTGAGCAGAAACGTGCCGCGCAAGGTCCTGCTGGAGATGGTGATGCTGGGCGAACGGTGGACCGCAACGCAGCTCCAGCAATACGGCGTGATCAACCGCGTGGTGCCCGCGGAACGGCTCGATGCGGAGACGCAGAGTCTCGCCGCGAGCCTGGCCCAGAAGTCGACCGCCATCATGCGACTGGGCCGCGATTCCTTCTACCGGCAGCAGGACATGGATTTCCCCGCGGCGCTCGAGTACCTGCACTCGCTGGTGACGCTCGTCACCCTGACCGAAGACTCGGCGGAGGGCCGCAAAGCGTTCTTCGAAAAACGCCCCCCCAACTACAAAGGCCGATAGTTCGAGCGTACGCCCCTCCCCCCCCCCCCCCCCCC
>DAIPXW010000214.1:0-4708 GCA_036783075.1 Candidatus Dormiibacterota bacterium
TCATAGGACAAGATTACAACACCGAGAGTCGCGCTGTCCGCAGCGGAGGTGTTTAGAAGTAGGGCCCGCGTCACAGCGGGGGCACAGATTCGTGGAGAATCTCGCAACGAGGCTGCGAAGTCTGTCGCGATGGTCGGCCGATCTGAACTTGGACAACAGGGACTTGGTGCGTGCGCACAGTTATGTATCAGGCGACGCAACTGCAAGGACCGTAAGGCACCCGGTTCGAAAATCACAGCCCGGCGCGACGGGTGACGCACAGGGCATGAGCGTCCCGGCGACGGTGGTCGAGAGTCTTTTCGAACCCTTCCAACGGCTCGGCCCGGATCGAACTGGACATCGGGAAGGTGTCGGTCTCGGCCTGTCGATCGTCCGCGCCATCGCCGACGCTCACGACGCAGCAGTTCAGGTTCGCGCGCGACCAGAAGGTGGTCTCGACATCGAAGTAGCATTCCCTGCCGCCGATACCGGGTGACCGGCTCAAGGGGTTGGAGGGCACGGGGAGGTCACAGATTCTTAGATTTTTCTCAGCCGGGCGCGCTCAACTTCAAGCATGAGTCCTCACTCGCCCCATACGCCCGCCCTGCGGTAACCAGCGGCCATTAGGAGGGCGATGACGAACTGGATCATTCCGACTATCGCTGTGAGCACGACGTACCAGGCCGGGCCCTGATGAGGGATCTTGCCGGTGAGCTCGAGAGCCGCGGCTGGCACTCTCAATATGCCAGCCAGGTAAGCAATCAGGATCAGCCAGAACAGCCATCGCCAGCCGCGCACGATGCCGACGGATAGCAGCACGAGTAGCGCGGTCAACGCCACGACCTCGGCGGCCTCGGCGCCCACCTGACCGCGGGGCACGCCTCCGACCTGTTCGAAGACCGGGCGGGCGGCGATCCAGATCACGATTACGACGACCCAATATGCTGCGAACAGGGCAAGGACGAGCCCCTTGATCCGGTTGATCACCCGAGGCTCAGCGCGGGCATCAGACCTCTTCGCTGGCGGGCAGCCAGATCGTCCCGCGGTCGCTTGTCTTCACATTCCAGGAAGACCACGTTATCCAGGTGCAGAGCTTGAGAGCCGAGAGGAAGCGTTTCGACTGATCGCGGGGCAGGTGTCCAGCTAGTCTCGCCCGCGGCCGCGATCGGAAGGCTTTGTCGGAGACGCAACGCTCGGTCCGGCAATCGAGGAACCGTTGAGGCGGCGCTCCAGGTCGTCCACCGGGCTGAGCACAAGGCAGCCAACCTGGTCGTCCCTGCCGAGAATCCAATTCGAGATAGCCGTCACCTCGCATCCGCTGTAGCCGCGCAGCGCCGCTAGCAACATCGAGGCTCCGTAGAAGACCAGGGCAGCGACGCTGGTGAATGAGAGGGGCGGCGCGTACCACGGGGTGAGAAGCAGCGCAGCCAAAACGAGCATGTTCAGCGCCGTGCTCCCGGGTCCCATTGCCTCAAGACGGGTCTGGGCAACACGGGCGCGAAGCCACTGCCACGCCAGCACGACGGCTGGAAACCCAACCAGCCCGACAGCCACCGAAATAGGTTCGAAGCCAATTCCCACCTGGCCGTGCATCACGGAGAGGCGACCACCGGTTACCCCGAGTACCAAGAATGCGAGCCCCAGAACGACCCGGGCCGCGGTGCCGATGCCGCCGATCTGGCGCCGTCGAGTCTTGGCTGCCGTCACGTTTCCCGGTGTGCGGCCAGCAATTTCTGCCTTGTCGGGACATCCAACCGGCAGGCGCCAGCCATTAAGCGCACCTCTCTCGGCATCCAGGCCCGATTCCCGTCCCGCCAAGTGGCCGAGGGGAATTGATCAGAGGCGTTCGATCGTGGCGAGCCAGGCGTGGGCACCGTTGTCGTCGATCGTGACGGCGAACATCGCGGGCTCTATCGACCTGATCGACCAACCGTCCACGAAGGCAGCCCGCAGCTCGGCCTGCGACACCCGGCGCGGGCCCCAGTCCCCTGGCTGGCGGTCGCTGAAAGACATCAAGTAGTACATCCCCCCGGGCCGAAGGGCCGACCTCAGGCTTTTGACATAAACCGGGCGCTCCTCGTCGTCGAAGACATGGAACACGCCACTGTCTGTGATGACGTCGAACTGCCGCCTCAACCGGTCGAGGTGCAGCACATCTCCGACCTCGAACATCGCGCTGATGCCCCGCTGCTGTGCCTTGGCCCGCGCGCGCTCGATGGCCAGCTCCGCCACGTCCACTCCCATTGCCGCCGCACCGTGGCTCGCCGCCAGCATCACGTGCTCGCCGGTTCCGCAGCCGACATCCAGCACGCGTCCTTGGAACTTGTCAGCATCCGCCAGCATCACGAAGTTGGGCTGCGGTCGGCCGATGTCCCAGGGCGGCGATCCCTCGTAGACGCTGTTCCAGGAGGGATGTTGAGCCATGTCCTTAGCTTAGTGGCGGGAGGGGCTGGTCCCCTGCCCGCCCGCGTGCTCGACGGGACGGCTTATCCCATCGCTGCTCGCGTCGGGTCAGCGGCAGGCGCTGCACACGGCAGCCGATGAGCTGAGACAAGCCAGCCAGGACACGCTCCAGACGGGGCACAGAATCGCGGAACTGGGCGGACCTTAGAGGACACTAGAGGAGGCGACGACTCCGCCGATTGAATTCAGCGGGACCCTGAAGGATCCCCCAGGACACTACGGGACACGCCATCGCGACGGTTCGGGACCGTGAGGCCCCGGGTTCAAATCCCGGGGCCCCGACCAATTTGTATTCAGAATCGGCGATTTCTGGCGTCGTCTAAGGCCGCCGGGTCACAGACGGGGCACAGATTCTCCAGGAACTCGGCGGCTGAGCCCCGTCCTTAGGTGTCCGCGGACCGTCGATTGAACTCGCGCAGGGCAATTGCACAGCCGATACATCAGCGCGCGCACGGCCCCGGGACCGTGAGACACCCGGGTTCAGAATTCCAAGGCCATTAGCCTCCACGAAACCCCGGGGCGATTCACTCCGTCACCTTTGCTGGGTGATTGAACCCGGAGTCAGCAACACCAGGACCCCGTCTGGGTCGCGCACGGTGGCAATTGTTATGGGCCCGTTAGGCGTCGATTGAGCAATTCGCCTGGGCGGTCCACCTAGCCCCAGATCGGCGAGCTTCTTCAGAGTCGCCTCGACGTCGACGAAGAACGACAGTTGAAATAGTCCTCTCGTCGGTGCCGGGTCAGATGACGACGTTGGAATGCTGCTGTCGGGGAAGTCGATGAGCTCCAGGACACCCGCGGACACATCGTGTACGTGCGCGTCGCCGAGGAAGACCGCGTGCAACGTGCGACTAGGCGCGTCGAAGAGAGCCGGCCAGTCCCCCTCCACTTTTCGATCCTGCAGAACGTCGAGGCCGAGGCCGTCCCGATAGAAACGGAGGCTGGCCCCGAGATCGCGTACCGCGATTACGCTGTGATGAATTGCTGACATGTGCAACCCTCCTACATACGCGTCGATTGTGGTGGCGACATTGCCGTTTAGATCACCCGATCTCTCCGACCATACGTCTCGAAGCTCAGCGGTGCGATTCGCGAACTCGTCCTGGAGTATCAGCGGTTGCGAACGAAACTGCTAGTTGGTGTTCGCCTTCCACCTCCAGCGGGTTCGAAGCCCGTCTCCCGCTCCAGCTTTTGAATTCGCATCTGCTGGAGTTGGGTGTAACCACCGCGGGGGCTCTAGCGTTGATCTCGCTGTGCTGATGAGGCGAGCGCTGCCACTATGGATCCTGCTGAGCGGCCTGGTTACAGTGGCGGTCTTCGTGACCTTCATCGTCGCTCAGCAGCAGCTCCGAGGTGCCGCCAATCATCCACAGGTCGAGATGGCGCGGGAAGCGGCGGGCAAGCTTAACGCCGGGGCGAACCCGCAATCCGTCGTGAACGGCGCCCCAGTCGACATCGCCAGCTCGTCGGACACCTATCTGATCGTGGTCGATTCCAACGGGGCATTGCTCGCGTCCTCGGCTCAGCTCGAGGGTAGCGCGGTGAGTCCGCCGTCGGGTGTATTCGCTTACGTGCGCGACCATGGCGAGGACACAATCAGCTGGCAGCCGGCTGCCGGTGTCCGCAGCGCGATCGTCGTCGATTCCTTCCACGGAGGCTATGTGGTGGCGGGTCGGTCGCTGACCGGCACCGAGCAGGCCGAGAGCGCGCTCGGCCTCTGGGCCATCCTCGGCTGGGCTGCAGCTGTGCTTCTGGCCGGCGGTCTGTCTCTCACAGTGCGGCGCGCAAGGTGGTTGCCCGCGGCCTGAGCCGTGGCGCCGCCGGCACTGGACGGATCTGCTGTGTCGTCCAGGGCGGGAAGATTGATACCCATGTGCTCATCTCGATCTGCGAGGTGAAGCTCAGCATCCGGCCTGATCGACGATTCCGGTAAACGAATTCAACGTGACAATTGGTACTAGGGAGGTTAACCTCCGTCTCTCGCTCCAACTCCAGCTTCCTGAATGCAGAGTCGGGGTCGAGTCCTCGAATTCAGGTCGCGTAGCCGATATGCACCGAAAGCGAAAATGGCCCTCGCCGGGGCACAGCCGGGGCACAGAATCGCGGAACCAGGCGGACCTTAGAGGACACGAGAGGAGACGACGACTCCGGCGATTGAATTCAGCGGGAGCCTGAAGGATCCTTCGGGACACTTGGGGACACGCCATCGACACGGTTCGGGACTGCCAGCACACTGCGCAAAACCGTGAGGCCTCGGATTTTCCGA
>DAIPXW010000215.1:0-4706 GCA_036783075.1 Candidatus Dormiibacterota bacterium
GAGTGCGCTGGCCGCCTTGCAGAGCGTGCTGGGCGTCGCGTACACCGCCGCCCGCGGTCCGTTCGTGCCCCCGGGCCCGTTCAACGGACCATTGAGCGCGCATCGGACGTTTGCGACGGCGACGCTGAGCATGGACGCGGTGCGCCGCGCCAAGCGCCGCCTGGGCGGAAGCGTCGACGACGTCGTCGTGGCAACCGTAGCCGCCGGCCTTCGGCGTTACCTGCAAGAGGTTGGATACCCGGAAATGCCGAGCGCCCTTCGCGCGATGCTCCCCGTGTCCACGCGCCGCCCGGCGAACAGGGGAAAGCTCGGCAACCACGTCACCTCGATCTTCGTCGACCTGCCGCTCCATACCGGAGACCTGTCCGAGCTGGTCCGCGCCGTCGCCACCTCGAAGTCAGTGCTTCGAAGCTCACACGCCGCGGCGGGCATGTCGCTCCTGATCGAGATCGCGGGGATCCTGCCCAACCGGCTCCACGGCGTGGTTGTGCGCGTGGCCGCCGGGCTGCCTTACGGGAACCTCGTCCTGTCCGACATCCCCGGGCCGGACCAGCCTCTGGCGCTGCTCGGCCGCCGGCTCGGCGTGACGTATCCGATGATGCCGCTGGCGCCAGGCATCGGTCTTTCGGTCGCCGCGGTGAGCCTTTCAGGCGTCATGGGCGTGGGGATCACGGCAGACCCCGGATTGATGCCGAAGCCTGCGCTTCTCGCCAGGGCGATCGAATGGGTGATGACGGATTTCGACCGAGCGCAAGCTGTTCATCACGCGACTCGACCGCGGGCGCACGTACGTCGTGCGGCGTAGGAGAGAACAATGAGCGTCATGACCACCTACAGCCCTCTGCTTGCCCTCTTCGCCATGGCACCGCGGCTCCGCCTCGCTTCCGGCCGTGCGGTCAGCGTCTACCTCCCGGTGCGCGCTGAGGGTTACGACGCCCGTTTCTACGACATCGAGTTCGGCGACCTCATCCACCGCTACCAGGGCCGGCTCGACGACAAGGATCGCGCATTGATGGAGCACGAGCTGCCGCGGCTGCGCTCGCACATCGCCCTCGTCAGGCCGGCCGGTTGTGCAGCCATAGCCGGGTTTGCCGACGAGCCGGCGCGGATCCTGGCGCTGGTCAGGCTGCGGGCATCCACAGACGAGAGGCTCGAGGTGGGCGAGCTCTTGATCGCCCCCATCCTGCGTCAGCTCGAGCAGTTTCCGCCGGCACTGATCGCGGTCGTGGACAAGGAGCACGCGAAGGTGTTCGGCTCGATCCTGGAGGAGATCATCCTGCGCGAGGAGGTCGAAGGCACCGAGATCAAGCGCATGCGAGCGGGCGGCACCTCCGCGTCCAGCGACCAGCGCAAGGCGGACAACCGGACGACTGCGAACCTGGAGCACGCCGTGAAGGTCGTCGCGCGCGACATGGCGTCGGGAGCCTTCCAGCAGCTGTACCTCGCGGGTCCTCCGGAGGCGCGCTCAGAGTTCGAGCGGCTGCTGCCCGCGGCGCTGAAGCGAAAAGTCGCCGGTCACCTCAGCGCCGTCATCGACTCGCCGACGCTGAAGCACGACCTGCGCGAGAAGATGCACGCGGCGGCTCCCGGCTAAGACCCCAGGCTTTTCGTCAGGAAGGCGAGGACTGTCGTCTCGTAAAGGTGGTTGGCGGTGTAATACGCCTGGACGTGCCCGGCGCCGGGGACCTCGAGGAGCTGCTTCGGCCCTTGTGCGGCGTTGTACAGCGCGAGTCCTTCGGCGGGAGGCACGATCGTGTCGGCGTCGCCCACGATCGCGAGCATCGGCTTGTGCAGCCGGGCCGCCATCGCCGCCGGGTCCACGTTCCAGAGTGAGGTCCCGATGTCGATCGTGCCGAACGCAACCACCGCCGCTGCGAGTGGTGTGTTCGGCAGGCGGGTGACCTCACTGAATCGAGCCAGGAACTCATCGCCGGCGGAGCTGAAGCCGCTGTCTTCGACGACGGCGCTCACGTTCGGGTCGGTCGCGGCGTCTTCGACCGCGGTCGCCGCCCCCAGCGAGTATCCGAACAGCACGATCGGGCCTGCATCCAGGGATCTCGCCTCGCCGACCGCCGCCCGGACGTCGCGCGGCTCGAGATACCCCATCGTCGTTCCGCTGCCGTCGGACTGGCCGTGACCCCGCAGGTCGAACACGAGCAGGTTGTAGCCCGCCTGGTGGAGGTATGACGCCTTGTCGAGCCCTTCGCTGCGGTTGTTCGAGAGGCCGTGGACCATCACGATCGTCCTGTGCTGGGTGCCGGGGATCCACCACCCGCGCAGGGTCAGCCCGTCGGCCGTTTTGAAGTTGACGTTGCTGTAGCTCATTCCCCGCGCGGCGGGGGTGGGGCCGAGATCGCGGCGTGCCGGATGCAGGGTCGCGCGCTCGGCGGCGAAGCTTGCGACGAGCCAGGCCACCAGGATGATCGCGAGTGCGCGCAGGGCGACGCGCGTGGTGAGGTGGGGAAGTCTGAGCCTGCGGGTTGCCGCGGCGGGCATGGTTAGGGTGGCGATTGGGGCCATGTTACCAGCGCCTGAGCCGGAGGGTTAGAGGCGACCCGGCTATCGCCACAGGGGTGGGGCGACCTTCGCCAAATCAAGAGATCTGCTCAGCCGGCGCGGCCACCGCCGAGGGTTTGCCTGACCGCCAGGACGCGCGCCAGGTCGGCGGGCGAGACGATGCCCACAAGGCTGCCGTGGTCGAAGACCAGGACCCGCTGGTCCATGGCCGTTCCAACCCGTTCGATCAACGCCACAAGGTCCTCGTCGGGCTGGCTCACCGGGACCTGCGCGATGGGCCGCGCGCAATCAACAAGACGCCTGGACGCCCGCTCCGAACCTGGGATCCTGACCAGGTCCGCCAGGCGTACCACGCCGGTCAGCTTTCCGGACGGGTCGTGCACGGGGTACGTCGTGAAGCTGTGGGTGGGGGCGATCGACCCCAGGAAGTCCTCGACGTTTAGCCAGTCGGGTACGGTCACCACGGGTGACGACATGGCGGCTGACACGGGGACCGACTTCAAGAGGGCTTTGATCGTCGAACCCGCCTCTTCCGAGCTGCCTGCCGAGAGCAGGAACCACCCGATGAACGCGATCCAGATTCCGTTGGCGATCGCGCCGGTGAAGAGCTCGAGCACGCCGATCCCGATCATCAGGTACGCGAGCACCCGGCCGATCCGCACCGCGTTGTGGACCCCGCGCTGCCGGCTGCCCGATCGCCACCAGAACAGCGAGCTCAAAAGCCTGCCTCCATCAAGTGGGAACGCAGGCACCAGATTGAACACCCCGAGCGCGACGTTCACGAACGCCAGCCAGCTCAAGAGGTCGGATACGAGGGCGGACGACGAAGTCGCGAGCGCCAGCGCCAGGGCGATCAGCGCGACCGCAAAGCTGGTCAGCGGCCCGACCGCTGCGATCAGCGCCTCCGAGCCCGCGCTCTTCGGCTCTCCCTCCAGCTGAGAGACGCCGCCAAACAGCCACAGCGTGATCCCCGCGACCTTGACGCCGCTTCTTCTCGCGACCAGGGCGTGCGACATCTCGTGAGCCAGGAGGCAGGCGTAGAAGGCGATCGCCCCGGCCGCGGCGGCCACCCAGTAGGCCGGCGCCCCCTGTCCTTTGACGTCCACCGGCAAGACGTCGGTCGCCAGGGTCCACGTCACGAGGGCGAAGATGAAGATCAAGCTCCAGTTGAACCCGATCTCGATCCCGAACAGCCGCCCCAGCCGGATGGTGGGCGTCATCAGGTCGCGACCCGCAGCTTCAAGAGTCGCATCCCGAGCGTCTGAACACCACCGTAGTGCGACCACAATAAGCCGAAGTAGATGAGCGCCAGCAGTGCGCTCGGGCTGGTGCTCTTCGCATCCACGCGGCGTGAGTGAAGCCCGACCCCGCTGAGGAGCCCGCCTACCACGCCCAGGATCACAGCGTCGATCACGTAGGCCACAGCACGAATCCAGAATCCTGCCTGACGGGTTGTCACGATCGCCGGCTCAACCTCCTCCAAAAGCGTCCCAATCGCCGCGTGACCAATGGCCCTTGGCATCGATCCTGCCGCGGGCTAGCTTGGTCATGAAGCGAATGCATCTTGAAGGAGGTGTTTGAGATGACAACTCGCATTGTTCCGGAGGAGCTCGTCGAGCTCGACAGCCCATTCGCGGAGTTCTTTCGCACGCTGAGCGGTCCATGGCCGTTCAGGCCGCTGCTCGCGTTGACGCCCGGAAGGCACATGATTCCGACGGCCGACGTCTTCGCCCGCAATGGCGACCTGGTCGTGAAGCTGGACCTGCCCGGTGTCGACCCGAAGGACATCCACGTCAAGATCACGGAGGGTGAGCTAACCGTGATGGGCGAGAGGAAGGCCGACAAGGAGATCAAGGAGGAGGGCTACTACCGCAAGGAGAGCAGCTACGGCTTCTTTGAGCGCCACATGTCGGTGCCGAAGGGCATCAACGAGACCGAGATCAAGGCCGAGTACGACAACGGAGTGCTGGAGATCAGCATGCCGCGCGCGGCCAAGGAGCTCGGCCACCCCAAGGTGAAGGAGATACCGGTCAAGCTGGGCAAGGCGGTCAAGGTCTGAGCGGTTCGGTGTCGAAAAAAGGGGCCGGTCGTTCCGGCCCCTTTCTCTATTTCTGTGGCGTGTCAGGTCGCCCGAATCGCCGGCCGGAGATCTCAGCGGGGTAGATCGCGATCCAGAGCTCCCGCTCACC
>DAIPXW010000216.1:0-4692 GCA_036783075.1 Candidatus Dormiibacterota bacterium
GGTGGCAAGCGAAGTGACGGCCGGAGTTAATCCGGCCTAAGGCTCCACTTCCTCCCGATAGATCTTCTTGCGGTGGGGACAGGTGTCCCCTCCGCACGCCAACCCCTCTCCTCGGCGACGATGGGTGGCGCATGGAAGGTGGCAAGCGAAGTGACGGCCGGAGTTAATCCGGCCTAAGGCTCCACTTCCTCCAGATAGATCTTCTTGCGGTGGGGACAGGTGTCCCCTCCGCGGGCCAACCCCTCTCCTCAGCCACGTGCGGTGGCGCCTGGAAGACGGCGGGCCTTCGCGTTAGGCTGGTGGCCGATGACGATCGCCCAGCGATCTCCCAAACGAGCCGAGACCACGCCGCCCGCATCAGTCGAGATCTCGATCGTCATGCCGTGCCTGAACGAAGCCGAGACGCTCGCGGCGTGCATCCACAAAGCCCAGCAGGCGATCGACGAAGGCGGCCTCGCCGCGGAGATCATCGTTGCGGACAACGGCAGCACCGACGGGTCGCAGGTGATCGCGAAGGAGCTGGGCGCCCGCGTGGTGCATGTGGGCCGAAAGGGCTACGGCAGCGCCCTGATCGGCGGCATCGACGCCGCGCGTGGCCGGTTCGTGATCATGGGCGACGCCGACGACAGCTACGACTTCACGGCGATCGCGCCGCTCATAGCCAAGCTGCGCGAGGGCTACGACCTTGTGGTGGGCAACAGGTTCCTGGGGGGGATCGAGCGTGGCGCGATGCCCTGGTCGCACCGGTGGGTGGGCAACCCCGTCCTGACCTTCATCAGCCGCGTCTTCTTCCACACGCCGGTCGGCGACGCGCACTGCGGCCTTCGGGCCTTTAGCAAAGACGCGTACGAAAGGATGCGACTGAGGGCGACCGGCATGGAGTTCGCGAGCGAGATGGTGATCAAGGCTTCGCTCAGGCACATGCGAATCGCCGAGGTGCCGGTAACGCTGCGCCCCGACGGGCGCTCGCGTCCACCTCACCTGCGCACGTGGCGCGACGGTTGGCGCCACCTGCGATTCATGCTCCTCTTCAGCCCGCGCTGGCTTTTCCTGTACCCGGGCATCGCGCTTTTCGTGGTCGGAGTGGTGCTGTCGGCGGTCCTGATTCCAGGGCCGCTGCGTGTGGGCAGCGTCGGGTTGGACATCCACACGCTGCTGGTGGCGGGCTTTCTGGCGCTGCTCGGCTATCAGCTGGTGCTGTTCGCGGTCTTCACCAAGATCTTCGCGGTCAGAGCGGGCTTTCACCCACCCCACCCGCTGCTCGAGAAGATCTTCCAGTACGTCACTCTCGAAGTCGGCCTGGGGGCCGGCACGCTGATGGCGCTGGCCGGCCTCGTGGCGCTGGTGGCGGCGGTGGTGAGCTGGGGAGCTGTCGGGTTCGGCCATCTCGACCCGAGGCAGACGATGCGCGAGGTGATCCCAGCGGTGGTGCTGCTTGCGATCGGCACCCAGACCGTGTTCGCGAGCTTCTTCATCTCGATCCTGTCGATAGACAGGGATTAGGAGAATGAGGGAAACCGGTTGCGTCAGTAGACGGGCGACTCCAGGGTCACCGCTTCGAGCCATTTCCGGCACGAGGTCAAAAAGCGCGCCGCTTGCAGGCCGTCCAGCACGCGGTGGTCGAACGAGAAGCAGAGGTACATCATCGGCTTGATCCCGATCATGCCGTTCACCGCGACGGGCCGATCGACGATGGCCTCCATCGTCAAGATCCCGGCCTGGCCGGAGTTGATCACCGAATAGCTGAACAGCGTCCCGAACGTCCCTGAGTTGTTCACGGTGAAGGTCGCGCCCGCCAGGTCGTCCGCCTTCAGCTGCTTGCCGCGGGCACGGCTCGCCACGTCGTTCACAGCGCGCGCGAGGCCCGCGATCGAGAGGCCGTCGGCGCGGCGGATGACGGGCACGATCAGCGTGTCCTCCAGTCCCACGGAGACTCCGATGTTGATGTCGCGGTGGATGATCAGCTCGGTCTCGTTGAAGGTCGCGTTCACCTCGGCGTGCTCGCGCAGCGCGGACACCGCCGCGGCGACCACGTAGGGCAGGTAGGTGAGGGAGAAGCCCTCCTGCTTCAGGAAAGCGGCCTTGTTCGCGGAGCGGTTGGCCACCACCCCGGACATGTCGGCTTCCTGGGTCTGCCAGGCGTGGGGGATCGTCGCCTTGGATCGCGCCATGTTCTCGGCGATGAGCCGACGCACCCGCGTCAGCTGCACGACCTGGTCGCCTTCGCCCGGCGCCGGCGCGGGCGCCGCGGCAGGCGGGGCTGCCTTCGCCGTGGCTGCGAAGTCCTGCACGTCCTTCTTCGTGACGCGCCCGCCGATTCCCGTCCCCGTCACTTTCGAAAGGTCGACCTTCAGCTCGGAGCCCAGCATCTGGACCGCCGGCGAGTAGCGATGCTCGCCCTGGCCTTCCCGCCCAGCGGGGAGGTCCTCGCGCAGCGAGGGGAGGGGCGGCGCAGCGGCCGCCGCAGGCGGCGCCGGTGCCTGAGGCACGGGGGCAGCGTCGGCGGATTTGCCCTGTGGAGGTGCGGATTCGGCCTGGGGTGCCGGCTTTGGCGCCTTGGTGGCGGCGGGCACCGGTGCTTCCTGCGCAGCGGCTGCGCTCCCGTCCGCGCCTACCTCTACGACCGCGATCTCGGCCCCGGCCTGGACCGTCTCGCCCTCCTTGGCGAGGATCTCCCGCAAGATGCCGGTCACGGGCGCCGGCACCTCGGCGCTGACCTTGTCGGTGTCGACCTCGAGCATCGGCTCGAACTCGACGACCTTGTCGCCGGGTTTCACCAACCACTTGGAGATCGTCCCTTCGTGGACCGACTCGCCGAGCTGGGGCATGACGACCCGCGTGGTCTTAGCCATCGGTTTCTCTGGACATCAGTAAGCGGCCAGCTCCCGCAGCACCTTCGTGATCTTCTCCGGGGTCGGCATGAAGAACTCCTCCATCGGCACTGCGTACGGCATCGACGGCACGTCCAGGCCGCCAAAACGCTTGACCGGCGCATCGAGCCAGCGCCACGCCTCGTCCGCGACGAGCGCCGCCACCTCCGAGCCGACCGACACGCTGAAGTTGTCCTCGTAGAGGACCAGGCATTTCCCGGTCTTGCGCGCCGACGCGATGATCGCGTCCTTGTCGAGCGGGTACACGGTCCGCAGATCCACGATCTCCACGCTAACCCCGTCCGCGTCGAGGGTCTTGGCCGCCTCGAGCGCATAGTGGACCATGAGCCCGTAGCAGAAGACCGAGATGTCGGTGCCCTCGCGTGCGGTGCGCGCCACCTGGAGCGGAATGATGTATTCGCCCTTCGGCACCTGCTCCTTGAACATGCGGTAAAGCCGCTTGTGCTCGAAGAACAGGACGGGGTCGGGGTCGCGGATGGCGGCCAGGAGCAGGCCCTTCGCCTCGTACGGACCGGACGGGATCACGATCTTCAAGCCAGGCGTGGCGAAGCGCGCCTCGATCGACTGCGAGTGATAAAGCGCGCCGTGAGCGTGCCCGCCCATCGGGGCTCGCACCACCATCGGCACCGACCAGTCACCATCGCTGCGGTACCTGTATTTCGCGATCTCGTTGGTGATCGAGTTGAACGCCATGTGCGCGAAGTCCGCGAACTGCATCTCGGCCACCGGGCGCTTGCCCGCGACGGCGAGTCCGAGCGCGACGCCCGCGATCGATGACTCGGCCAGCGGCGTGTCGATGACACGGGCCTCGCCGAAGCGCTTGCGCAGGCCGTCGGTGACGAGGAACACGCCGCCCTTCTGGCCGACGTCCTCGCCCAGGACCATTACGCGTTCGTCGCGCTCCATCTCCTCGGTCAGCGCCGAGCGCAGCGCCGCGACCATGTTCATCTCCTCGGTCTCGACCCCGGGTACCGGGTCGATTGCGGTCGGAGCGCCAATCCCGTACACGTTGGTCAGCGCGTCTTCAGGGGCAGGGTCGGCCGAATTCATGCCTTCCTTCGTCGCAGCGGCGACCTCGTCTTTGACCCGCTCCTCGTAATCGCCGACCTCCTTGGCCGTCAGAACGCCTTCTTCGAGCAGGCGCTTTTTGAACTGCTCGAGGCAGTCGCTCAGCGCGAGGCGGTCGATCTCCTCCTGTGTCCGATAGCGGCGCTGGTCGTCCTCGGAGGAGTGCGCACCGAGCCGGTCGACGAGGCACTCGATCAGCGTCGGGCCCTCGCCTGCGCGGGCGCGGGCGATCGCCTGCTTGGAGACCACGTAGCAGGTCACCGGGTCGCGGCCGTCGAGCGTCACACCGGGAAACCCGTACCCCGACGCGCGCTGAGCCACGTGCTCGATCGCGTACTCCTTGCGGAAGGGTGTCGAGATCGCAAACCCGTTGTTCTCGCAGACGAATATCTCGGGCAGCTTGTAGATCGCCGCGAAGTTGAAGGCCTCGTGGGCGTCGCCCTCCGAGCCTGCGCCCTCTCCGTAGCAGGTCATCAGCACCTTGTCGGTGTTGTCCATCTTCAGCGCGTAGGCGACCCCCGCGCCCCGGACCATCTGAGCGGCGACCGGCGACCCGCCGGATGTGATGTTCAGCCTCGAATCTGAGAAGTGGCCGGGCGTCTGCTTGCCGCCCGAAGCGGGGTCCGCTGCCTTGGCGAGAACCGACAGCATGAGATCGAGCGGCGTCATGCCCATGCGCAGGCACAGCACTACGTCGCGGTAATAGGGCGCGAGCCAGTCGTATTTCGGTTTC
>DAIPXW010000217.1:0-4668 GCA_036783075.1 Candidatus Dormiibacterota bacterium
AGCTGGACGTGACCCCGGCGCAGGTGCGCGCGATCTGGCGGATCGTGGAAGACACACCCGGCGCCGCGCATCACCGTGTCGGGTAGCGGCAAACCGAGCGCGCGCGAACGGCGACCTCGCCGCGCCGCCGGCCTTTCGAGGAAGATGCGCCCCCTTGTCGAGGCGATGGGCCCTCCCGTCTCGACGGTCGCGTGGTCGCCGCGGTTCGTCGCCCAGACGCTGGAGATCCTTCCGATCGGCCTTCGTGACGCGCACCTCTTCTGGCTCAAGCCTGTGCACGCCGACTCGCTCCGCGTCGGCCTCAATCCATCGGCGGCGCCGGCCGACGTCGTGCTCGACGTGCTCAAGTGGTATCCGCTGCAGCCCCTGGTGGTGCACTCGACATCGTGGCGCCACGAGGCGGGCAGGGTGATCCTCACCTACGCGGCGGTGGTGGACGCCCCAGGTGAGCTGCCCGCCGGATCGCTGCTCGTACTGCCGGTCGCCCGCGCCGATCTCGCACGAGGGGACGCCACGTCGGCACCGAAGACGATCGGCGTGGACGCGGTCCTGGAGCACGCGCTGCGACACCTCGCGTGGCTGGTGCGCGATGACCCGGCGGTCAAAAAGGCGCTGGAGGGTTGGGGGCATGCGCTGGCCGCCTTCGTCCCGGAGCCGTTTCGCCCGCTCGAGTGAGGCCTTCGAGCTAAAGCCGTTCGAGGTTCTCGACGATCGCCTCCCGGGTCGTCCGCGCGATCACGACCACCGCTTCCTCCTGCGAATGCGCATCGCTCTCGACGCACGCTTTCGAGGGGACGTGGTGCAGCTTGCCCATCGCGAGTGAAACGATACTCACGATGTCCGAACGTTCCAAGCGGTGGGGAGTGCTGCCCGCGTACTTCGGCTGGCAGGGCGACGTGATGGAGACCTCACCCGAAGCAGAGCAGGCCATCCTCACCGCGATGGGCGCGACCGGCGAGCGCCCTCCACGGCTGCGCCGCGCCCCCCTGTCGCCCGACCCGTGCGCCCCGCCACCCAGGCGTGCCTGGGGCTGGGCGATCCAGCTCTATGCGCTGCGCTCAAAAGACAGCTGGGGGATCGGTGACCTCGCCGACCTGCGTCGTTTCGGGCGCTGGTCGCGCAGCGCCGGCGCGGGCGCGATCCTCCTGAACCCCCTCGGCGCGCAGACGCCCACCCTCCCTTATCAGCCATCGCCCTACTACGCGTCCACGAGGCGCTTCCGGAACATGGTCTACCTGAGGATCGAAGAGCTCGAAGGCGCTGCCGCGGCAGGCGCGGAGCTCGAGCCTCTGGGAGAAGCCGCCCGCCGGCTCAACGACGAGCCGCTCATCGACTACGACCAGGTATTCCAGCTGAAGTCGAAAGCCCTGGAGCACGTGTTTCGGGCCGCGCCTCGGCCGGACGGACTCGATTGGTTTGTCCGGCGCCAGGGCAAAGCACTCAGGGACTTCGCCACCTTCAACGCCCTTTGCGAGGTGCACGGCCCCGCCTGGCGAAGCTGGCCCGAAGCGCTGCGCCATCCGGCCGGCGCCGGGTTGGACCAGGCTCGCGGCGAGCTCGCCGAGCGGGTGGCGTTTCACCTATGGCTGCAGTTCCATCTCGACAGGCAGCTCGCGCGGGCGGCCCGAGAGATCGGTCTGATCTCCGACGTACCCGTCGGCTTCGCCTCGGACGGATTCGACGCGTGGCGCTGGCAGGACTCCCTCGCGCCGGGGATCCGCGTGGGCGCACCGCCTGACGAGTTCTTTCGCGACGGGCAGGACTGGGGCCTGCCCGCCTTCAACCCGTGGAGGCTGAAGCAAGCCAGGTGGGAGCCCTTCGTCGACGCGATCCGGGCCGCGGCAAGCCACGCCGCGGGCATCCGGCTCGACCACGTGATGGGACTCTTCCGCCTGTTCTGGATCCCGGACGGGATGTCAGCCGCCCACGGCGCCTATGTCCGCTACCCGGCCGGCATCCTCCTCGCCCTGCTGGCGCAGGAGAGCCGGCGCTCGGGAGCGTTCGTCGTGGGCGAAGACTTAGGACTGGTCGAGCCGACCGTGCGGCGACACCTGCGGCGCAGGGGCTCGCTCTCTTACCGCCTGCTCTGGTTCGAAGGCTCGGAGCCAGACCGCTGGCCGCGCGAAGCGGTCGCCGCCATCGAGACGCACGACCTCCCGACGGTGGCCGGGATCTGGACCCGCAACGAGCCCGAGCATCGGCTTCATCACCTGCGCGACAAGCTCGTCAACATGACGCACCTTCCCGATGACACGCCACCGGTCGACGTCGCCGTGACCGCATACGGAGCCCTAGCGCGAGGACGGCCTCGAATCGTGCTCGCCTCGCTGGAGGATGCGCTCGGAGTGCGCGAACGCCCGAACGTGCCCGGCACCACGACCGAGTTCCCCAACTGGCGCCGCGCCCTGCCGTTGAGGCTCGACGAGATAGAGAGCGCAGAAGGCGTGCTTCGGATCGCGCAGGCCATGCGTGCGGCGGGACGCTCAGGCTCCTAGTACGATCTGATCAGTGATCCAACGCGCGAAGCTCAAGGGCACCGACGTCGACTACTACTCGCTGAACGGCCACGACACCTCCGTGCTTCCGATGACCGTGAAAGTCCTGCTCGAGGGTCTCGCGCGCCTGGCCGAAGCCGGCACGGCCACCGAGGAGGACGTGGCAGCGCTGGCCGCCTGGCCGGCCCCTCCGCCCATCGGCGCCGAGCTGCCGTTCCTTCCCGCGCGCGTCCTGATGCAGGACTTCACGGGCGTGCCCGCCGTGGTCGACCTCGCCGCGATGCGGTCGGCGATGAAGCGGGCGGGTAAGGACGCAGGCAGGGTCGATCCGCTCGTGCCGGTCGACCTGATCATCGACCATTCCGTACAGGTGGACTCCTTCGGCTTTCGCGACTCGTACACGCGAAACATCGAGAAGGAGATCGAGCGCAACTTCGAGCGTTACGCGCTCCTGCGCTGGGCGCAGCAGGCGTTCCACAACTTTTCGCTGGTGCCGCCCGGGATGGGCATCTGCCACCAGGTCAACCTCGAGTATGTCGCCAGGGTCGTGCAGGTCCGCGAGATGGGCGGACGCAGGGTGGCGATCCCCGACACGCTCATGGGCACCGATTCGCACACGACGATGGTCAACGGCCTGGGCGTGCTGGGCTGGGGCGTCGGCGGCATCGAAGCGGAGGCGGCGATGCTGGGCCAGCCCGCCTACCTCGCCACCCCGGTCGTCGTCGGCGTCCGCTTCCACGGCGCGCTGCCCGCGGGTTCGACCGCCACCGACCTCGTGCTCACGCTTACCGAGATGCTGCGCAAGCACGGCGTCGTCGAGAAGTTCGTCGAGTTCTGCGGCGACGGGCTGTCGAGCCTGTCGGTGCCGGACCGCGCGACGATGAGCAACATGTGCCCGGAGTACGGGGCCACTTCCGCCCTGTTTCCGGTCGATACGCAAACGCTGCGCTACCTCGAGATCACGGGCCGGAGCCGCGAGCAGATCGAGCTGGTCGAGCGCTACACGAAGGAGCAGGGCCTGTTCCGCACCGACGGCGCTCCGACCCCGAAGTTCACCGAGCTGCTGGAGCTGGACCTGTCCAGGGTCGAGCCGAGCCTGGCCGGCCCCAAGCGCCCGCAAGACCGGGTCTCGCTCCCCCACGTCTGGGAGAGCTTCACGAACGCGTTCGGCAACGGCCCCAAGCCGAGCACCGACGCGACGTCCCGTATGACCGAGGAGGGTGGCCCGATCAACGGCCGCGCGCGCACCGCCATCGCCGCCAGGCCCGAGGCGAAGCTCGAGGACGGATGCGTCGTGATCGCGGCCATCACGAGCTGCACCAACACGTCCAACCCCTCGGTGATGGTCGCTGCGGGGCTCCTTGCGCAGAAAGCGGTCGAGCTCGGGCTCGAGGTCAACCCGTACGTGAAGACCAGCCTCGCACCCGGCTCGCGCGTGGTGACGGACTACCTCGAGAACGCGGGCCTCATGAAGCCCCTGGAGAAGCTCGGCTTCTTTCTCGTGGGCTACGGATGCACCACGTGCATAGGCAACTCCGGCCCGCTGTCGAGCCCGGAAGTCGAAGCCACCGTGACGTCCGAGAACTTGAGCGTCGTCGCGGTCCTCTCGGGCAACCGCAACTTCGAGTCACGCATTCACCCGCTGGTGAAAGCAAGCTACCTCGGCAGCCCGCCGCTCGTCGTGGCTTACGCGCTGGCGGGCACGGTGAACATCGACCTCACGAAGGAACCGATCGGGATGACTCGCGAAGGAAAGCCCGTCATGCTCTCGCAGCTCTGGCCATCGCAGGCCGAGGTCAACGCGGTCGTGCAGAAGTGCGTGCAGCAGGAGATGTTCAAGCGCGAGTACTCGCGCATCTTCGAAGGTGACGAGCACTGGAAGAAGATGGCGGCGCCGACCGGGCCGATCTTCAAGTGGGACGGCAAGTCGACCTATGTCAAGGAGCCGCCGTATTTCGAGAGCTTCGGACCCGAGCCCGCTCCGCTGGAAGACGTCGTGGGCGCGCGGGTGCTGGCCGTCGTCGGTGACTCGGTGACCACGGACCACATCTCTCCGGCCGGCGCGATCCCGGTGGACAGCCCGGCCGGCAGGTACCTGGTCGAGCACGGCGTCCAGCGCACCGACTTCAACAGCTTCGGGGCGCGGCGCGGCAACCACGAGGTGATGATGCGC
>DAIPXW010000218.1:0-4627 GCA_036783075.1 Candidatus Dormiibacterota bacterium
GTCACGATCGGCGCCATCAGCCTGGGAGTGCTCGCGCTCCGTCTCCTGCCCGACTGGTACCAGGCGATCTTCAACGCGCCCGAGTCCGGCCTGCGCGGACCCTCGCCGGAGATCACGCCGGTCGAGAACTTCTATGTCGTGTCCAAGAACTTCAGCGATCCCGTGGTCGACGCCACGGGCTGGAGCCTGACCGTGGGCGGGCTGGTCGACAGCCCGATGCGGCTTTCGCTCAGTGACCTTCGCGCCCTGCCCGCGACCAGCGAGTACGTGACGTTGGAATGCGTCAGCAACAACGTCGGCGGCGACCTCATGAGCACGGGCAGCTTCACAGGAGTGCGACTGCGCGACCTGCTCGCGATGGCCGGCCCGAAGTCACAGGGCAGCTGGGTCGCGTTCAGCGCTCGCGACGGCTACTCCGAGAGCCTTCCGATGAGCCTGGTGCAGGGCGCGCCCGAGATCCTGGTCGCCTACGACCTCGATGGAGCCGCCCTGCCGGTGAGTCATGGGTTCCCGGCCCGCATGGTGATCCCGGGTCACTACGGGATGAAGGGGCCAAAGTGGCTCGACAGCATCGAGGTCGTCAGCGCCGAGAGCGGCGGCTACTGGGAGCAGCAGGGGTGGGACCACAACGCCGTGGTCAAGACGACTTCGCGCATAGACGTGCCGAGCGACGGCGCCCTCGTGAAGCTCGGGACCTACTCGCTGTCGGGAGTGGCGTTCGCGGGCACGCGCGGCATCAGCAAGGTGGAGATAAGCACCGACGGCGGGTCGAGCTGGAGCGCGGCGCAGCTCAACTCACCGCTCTCGACGCTGACCTGGGTGCTGTGGACGGCGGACTGGACACCGAGCCGCGAGGGGGCCTATCGGCTGGTGGTCCGCGCGACCGACGGGACGGGGGCGGCGCAGGATCGGGCGGGCGCCGCGAGCTACCCGAGCGGCGCGTCCGGGTACCACATAGTGCAGGTGGACGTGTCCAAGAGCTAGGACCTCAGCGCGCTGTTGAGCGGCTCAGCAGCTCCTGAACGATTTCCCTCTCGTTGGTCAACGACGCGAAATGTCCCGCGTCATGCCACACGCGAAGGTCCGCGTGCGGCACGCGCTCGCTGGCCCGCCTGGCCGCTGAGATCGGGGCGTTCTTGTCATCGTCACCGTGCCACCACGTGACACTCGCCGCGATGCTCTGAAGATCGAAGTCCCATTCCTGGTGGAGCGCCATCGACTCATCGGTCCAACCCTCCGCTCCCTGCCTCAGCGCCTCGCCGCTGTTGGTCCTGGACATGCGCTGCCAGGCAGGGTTTTCCATGATCGCCCTGTCGGCTTTGGGCGCATCGCTGAGCACCCCTTGCATTCCCTCTTCACCGAGGACGCGATCACGAACCTCGACCAAAAGCTCGTAAAGGTCGTTCCAGCCCTTTTCGGCGGCGATGTATCCGGCGGCGTTGACTCCCACCAGGCTTGCCGCCTCTTCCTTGACAAGAGGGGCAGCGCCCACGACCACGCTGACGGCCGAGATGCGGTCGGGATAGCAGGCCGCCACGGCAAGCGCGTGCGGCCCGCCGCCGCTGGTGCCCATCACCGGCACGCGCTCGAGCCCGAGAGCGTCCAGCAGCGCAATGTAATCGTCAGCGATCTCAGCGACACCGCGACCTTTTTTGCGCGAGGAACCGCCGTAGCCCGGGCGGTCGGCCATGAGATATCGGGTGCCGAGCTCGAGCTGAATCGAAGGATCTGGGTTGCGGTAGAGCCGCGAGCCGGGCGTCCCCTGCAAGCGGAGCACCGGTGTGGCGGCGGGATCGCCCCAGAACCGCCACGCCAGGTCGCGGCCGTCGGCCAGATGAAGCACCCCGTCCTCGTAGGCCAGGCCATCTTCCATTGGCATCGACAAAGTACCTATTTCATCGTCCAGAGGGCTTTCAGGGTGTCCCAGCCCATCCTGAACATGCCTTCTTTGCGGACCATCTTCATGATGTTCGACTGCTTCTGCCACTTGGACTGGCCGTCGACGCGGAAGAACTCGTCCATCGCCCGGTCGAGGACCTGGGGGAACTTCGTCAGCAGCTGAGGGTTGTGCTCGAGCAGAGGAACCGCGCCGTCGTACTTCTTCATGTCGGCCATGATCCACGAGTGGTCCAGCCTGCCCCTGTACTCGGCGAGCCTGCGCTCGGAGAAGTCACCGACCTCTTTGGCGCGGATCACGGTCTGGCCCGCGAGCCGTCCTGATTCCATCGCGAGGTTGGACCCTTCGCGGTGGACGGGATTCGAAAGCATTGCGGCGTCGCCGCAGACAAGGTAGCCGGGGCCGTGGACCTTCGGGATGCCCCGGTGGCCGGCTTCGGGGATCAGGTGCGCGAGGTACTCGACAGTTTCCGCTCCGCGCAGCAGGGGCTTCACCGCCGGGTGGTTCTTGAAGTGCTCCATGAGGTCGTTGGGGCTGCGCAGCGTCGAGTTGAACTCGCTGAGCAGCGCCCCGCCGCCCACGGACAGCGTGTCCTTGTTGGTGTAGATGAACATGAACCCGGACATGCCCATGGTCGAATCGCCGAAGCATTCGATGGTGCATCCCTCGCCCCGCTCGCAGTTGAACCTCTCCTCGATCAGCCCCGCGTCCAGTTGCATGATCTCCTTGACGGCCATCGCGACCTCGTTCGGGCGAATTTTCCGCCGCAGCGGCTTGCCGTCGATGACGGTGTTCTCCAGCAGCCCGGCGCCGAGACCGATGCCTTCGCAGACGATCACGACCTCGGCGTAGAGGTCATCACCCCGGCCGGTTCCGACGCCGACCACACGGCCGTTCTTGACGATGAGCCTGTCCGCAACCGTCTCGGGCACGACCATCGCGCCGGCCTTTTCCGCCTCCTCCCCGAACCAGGCGTCGAATCGAGCGCGGAGGACCGAGTACGAGTGCGGATGCTCCCTGTTCCGGATGTTCTTGTAGTCGAGACCGATCACGGCCTCGGGCGTCATCATCCAGCGCCGCTCCTCGATGATCGGCCGCTCGAGCGGAGCTTGCTTCCAGCCGTCCCCTACGATCTCTTCGAGGTAATGGTTGTAGAGGATGCCGCCCATGACGTTCTTTGACCCTGGCTTGACACCGCGCTCAAGCAGCGCGACCTGCAGCCCCGCCTTCGCCATCGTGATCGCCGCCGCCGAACCAGCGGGACCGGCGCCGACCACGACCGCGTCGAACTTCTCTTCGTCGGCCATTCACGCAAATTGAAGCTCATTGGGCTGACAGGCGGCGCGGGGTCGGGCAAGTCGACCGTTGCCGGCATGCTCCGCGACCTTGGCGCGGTGATCGTCGACGCCGACGAGGCGGCTCACGCGGTCTACGAGCCAGGGACCCCTGGCCTCGAAGCCGTGGTGCGGGAGTTCGGGGACGATTACCTCCGCGACGGGCGCGTCGATCGCGGGCGTCTGGGCGAGCTGGTCTTCAAGGATCCTGACGCACGGCGCCGGCTGAACGCGATCGTCCACCCGCTCGTGCGCGACTGGATGGCCGAGCGCACCGTCGAGGCGGTGAGCGGCGGCGCCGAGGTGGTCGTGCAGGACGTGCCCCTGCTCTTCGAGAGCGGCCTCGAGCCGCTGTACTCGGCAGTCGTGATGGTCTACGTGCCGGAGGAGCTCCAGGTCAAGCGCCTGGTCGAAGGGCGCGGACTCGGCGAGGAACGCGCCAGATCGATCGTCGCGTCCCAGATGTCCATCGAGGACAAGAGGCGCAAGGCTCATCACGTGATCGACAACAGTGGAAGCATCGACGACACTCGGGAGCAGGTGCAGCGCCTGTGGTGGGAGCTGGCCGAGCGCTAGTGGACCGTACCAGCCACTAGACCGCCCCGGTGGAGCGCAGCTTTTCGAAAGCCTCAGCGTCGACGCCCACCTCGGCGAGCACCGCGGCGGTGTGCTCGCCGAGGCGCGGTGGGCCCATCCGGCGCCAGTCCTCGCGAATACGGACCGCCGGCCGGACTTCGACCCCCGACTCCCGCTTCGAGATGAGGCCGCGAGCGGCAACCTGGGGATGCGAGCTCACCTCGTCCAGGTCGAGCACAGGCTCGCAGCACGCGTCGAGCTCGGCCAGGTCTCGCTCCCACTCGGATCGGGTTCGCGAAGCGAAGACCTCCTCCATCGCGCGGTGCACGTCTTGGCTCTCGTCACCTTCGGCGAACTGGAGGCCGACCAGCTCCGGGTGGCTCACGGCTATGCACAGCGCGGCCCAGAACTTCGGTTCCAGCGCGCCGACGCTGTAGTAACCGCCGCCTTTGCACGCATACACCCGGTAGCACGCGTGCCGTCCCGCCAGCCGCTGGTCGCCGCGGCCGACCTCCTCACCGCCGTCCCTGGCCGCCAAGGCCAGGGCCAGCCAGCTGACGGCCCCGTCGGTCATCGAGACGTCCAGCCACCTCCCTTCGCCGCCCCGCTGCACGCCCACCAGCGCACCGAGGATGGCGACCGCCGGCTGGAGCCCTCCACCACCGATGTCTGCGACCTGGACTGACAGGGGCGCCGGAGGCCCGTCCGCGGGCCCATTCAGCCCGAGCGCCCCGGCCGTGGCCATGTAGTTGAGATCGTGGCCGGCGCGCGACGCGTACGGCCCGTCCTGGCCGTAACCGGTGATCGAGCACACGACCAG
>DAIPXW010000219.1:0-4615 GCA_036783075.1 Candidatus Dormiibacterota bacterium
GGAGGCCTGGGACTGCATACGCGAGGGTGGCCGGGTCGTGCTCTGGTCGCCCGGGCTCGAGCCCACACGCTCGTCAGAGGCGCGGTCCATCTGGGCGCTGCTGGAGTGGCTGGCGCGGTACCCGGGAACCGGCGGATCCGAGCCACCTCCGGCGGTGAGCGAGGCCGTGGCCGTCACAGGCCGCGCAGATCCTGAACTGGTCGATGCGCTCGAGACCGTGCGCCGCCGCGGAGGAACGATCCGGGCCTGGATGGTCGGTGACGCCGACCTCGACGTTGACGCCCCGGTTCAGCACACCGGCACGATGTGGCCCCTGTGAGACTTCGCCGGCTGCGCCTCCCCGCGTCGCCGGTCGAGACGTCGCTCGAAGGCCGGGCCTTCGTCTTCTCGGGATTCGCGGTGGCCGTGCTGGCGATCGTGCTGTACGGGCAGGATTACGTGTTTCCGGCCATAGGGCTGGCGGTGGCCGGGATCGGACACGTGGTCAGCTTCCGCGAGCGGGCGCAAAAGCGCCGTCTCGGCCGCCAGCTCCTGCTCGCGGGCCTGGTCTTCGCCGCCCTGGCCTACTTCATCGCCGACTCCGTGTTCGCCCTGTTCGGAGGCGTGCTGCCGCAGGCGAACTTCGCCATCGCGCTGGTCGCGGTGACCAGCTTCGACCTCAAGACCCGGCGCAACTGCTACTCGAGCTTCTGGATCAGCCTGGCGATCGTCTACCTGGCCGCCGTCTACGCGTGGGACTACGCCTTCGGGATCTTGCTGGCGCTCTGGGTATTCTGCCTGGCGGGTTTCTGGGCGGGCTCTCACCTGCGGCGCATGGGGGCACGGCTGACCGCGCCGATCCCGGCGGTGGCGCTCACTTTGGTCTGCGCCCTCGCTCTCGGCCTGGCCGGGTTCATCCTGACCCCGCAGCCGACGGCTGCGGTTCCTATTCCGCAGATCGTCGCGCTGCCCAACTTCACCGGCTTCAAAGGCGAGCTCGAGAACCCGGCGCTGCCGCTGATTCAGCTGAGCGGCGATCCCTCGGGCGCGACCGGGAGCGTCGACCTTCATTTCCGTGGCCGGCTGGGCGACACCCCGGTCATGTACGTGAGGACCGGCGCGCCGGCCTACTGGCGCGGCCTTGTCTTCGACACCTACAGCGACGGCGTGTGGACCGCTTCGAACCACAGCTACATCTCGCTGCAGCCGTACGTTCCTCCGCGTCTGCTTCCACCCCCGCCTCAGAACAACCTCGGCACGTTCGTCCAGGTGTTCCGGCTCCTGCGGCCGCTGCCCGGCGTGATCAGCGCCGCGTACCCGATCCAGAGCCTGTACGCGCCGGTCGCGGCGCTGCGGGAGGACGCGTACGGGACGTTCCGGACGCCGGACCTGCTCCGTCCCGGCCAGACCTACTCGGTCGTCTCCTACCTGCCCAACCTCTCAGCCCAGGAGCTCCGGAAGGACCCGTTCGCGCTCGGCACCCCTGGAGAGGACGTGGCTTACCTCGACAAGGGAAACCTCTCCGTGCAGGCGCAGGACCTCGCGGCCGCGGCGGTGGCGGGTCACACCGACAACCAGTTCGACGAGGTGATGGCGCTGACGGCCTATCTGCAGACGCACTTCCAGTATTCGCAGCAGCTCGGTCCGGTGCCGGCGGGACGCGATCCGGTCGACTGGTTCCTGTTCGACGTGAAGATCGGATACTGCGAGCAGTTCGCCACCGCGGAGACGCTGATGCTCCGCAGCCTCGGCATCCCGGCGCGCCTCGCCACGGGATATTCGACAGGAAGCTACGACCCGGTCCTCGACCAGGCGATCGTCCGCGAGCGCGACGCGCACGCGTGGGTCGAGGTGTGGTTCCCGAATCACGGATGGGTGCCGGTCGACCCGTCGCCAGGTTTCTCGGCCCTGGCAGCGACCGTGTTCCCGGACCACTGGGCGGCGGGTGGCATCGCCCGCCTCATCCCGCACCTCGAAATCGGGGCGCCGCTCGCCGCGCTTGGCTCGCTTGGCCTCCTCGGCGTCATCCCCCCGGCCCTGGTGATCGGGCTCCTCGCCGTGGTCGCATGGGGGTGGCTGAGGTCGCGCCGGTGGAGGCGGCGCGGGAGGATCGGTCCCGCGGAATCCGAGCTGCTGAGGCTCTACGAACGGGCGCAGCGCCGTCTTGGACGCCGTCGCGCCCCTCCTGAAACGCCCTCCGAGTACCTGCGGGACGCACGCGCGGGCCCGATGGAAGAGCTCCTCGAAGACTTGACCGAGGCGGTCAACGAGGGCGCTTACGCCGGGCGCTGGCCGGAGGTCGGCCGCGTGCGCGAGCTGGCGAAGCGCTTATCCTGACCGCTCGTGGCACAAGCAGTTTCCACCGGCGCTGAGGCCGTTCGCTGGGACCTGAGCGACCTCTATGCGTCGCCCACCGACCCCGCCATCGAGACCTCCCTGGACCGCGCGCTCGAGCGCGCGATTACGTTCGAAGCCGAGTACAAAGGCAACGTCGCCTCGCTCGAACCGGCGCCTTTCGCGGCCATGATGCGCGAGCTCGAGGCAGATGAGGAAGCAGCGAGCATGCCCGAGGTTTACGCCTACCTGCTGCACAGCCAGGACACACGGGACCATGCGGCCGGCAGGCTTCTGGCGCGCGTCCGCGAAGCGGGGGCGGAGCGTGGGAGCCACATGGTCTTCTTCTCGCTGGAGCTGGCCGGGGTGACCGACGAGCACGCGCAAAAGCTGTACGCGCACCCCGAGTCGGCCCCCTACCGCCACACGGTGGAGCAGGCCCGCAAGTTCCGCCCACACCAGCTCTCGGAACCGGAGGAGCGGGTGCTCACGGATTTCAGCCCCGTCGGCGACGCGGCCTGGACGCGGCTTTTCGAGGAGCTGTGCGCCGCCATCAGGGTGGAGGTGGACGGACGTGACCTCGCGCTGGAGCAGGCGCTGACCCTTCTTCGCGAGCCTGACCGTCAGGTGCGCCGCGGCGCCAACGCAGCGGTCACCAAGGCACTCGGCCACGACATCCGGACGCGAGGCTACATCTTCAACGTGATCCTCCAGGAAAAGGCGATCGACGACCGCCTGCGAAAGTTCCCTTCGTGGATCTCCTCGCGCAACCTCGCCAACGAGACGTCCGACGCCGCCGTCCAGGCGCTGGTCGAGGCCGTCACCGGCAGGTACGACGTTTGCGTCCGCTACTACAGGGTCAAGAAGAAGCTGCTGGGAGTCGGTGACCTGCACGAGTGGGACCGCTACGCGCCGATCGGCCAGGTGAGCCGCGACCTCAGCTGGGAGGACGCCAAGGAGCTCGTCCTCGGTTCATACATGCGCTTCTCGAAGCGGGCGGGGGCCTTGGTCGAGGACTTCTTCAGCAAGGACTGGATCGACGCGCCAGTCGCTCCGGGCAAGGGCGGGGGTGCTTACTGCATGCCCGTGACGCCTCACCACCACCCTTACGTGCTGCTGAACTTCACCGGCAAGCTTCGCGACGCGCTGACTCTGGCTCACGAGCTTGGCCACGGGCTGCACGACCGGCTCGCCTCGCAGCAGCACATCTTCGACTACCACCCGCCGCTGACCCTGGCGGAGACCGCTTCGGTCTTCGGGGAGGCGTTGACCTTCGACCGCATCATGGCCGAGGAGAAGGATCCCAAAGTGCGCCTGGCGATGCTCTGCAGCCAGGTCGAAGACGCATTCTCGACCGTGTTCAGGCAGGTGGCTTTCAACCGCTACGAGAACGCGTGCCACACGGCGCGCCGCACCGAGGGGGAGCTGTCCGTCGACCAGCTCGGCGAGCTGTACCAATCCACCCTCCAGCCCATGTTCGGCGACGCGCTGACGCTGACCGACGAGCACAAGGTGTGGTGGAGCTACATCGGGCACTTCCTCCATACCCCGGGCTACGTGTACGCGTACGCCTTCGGGAACCTGCTCGCGCTCTCCGTCTACCACCGCTACCTCGAGCGGGGCGCGGATTTCGTGGAGCAGTACCTCGACTTCTTGGCGGCCGGCGGATCGACCCGCCCGGACGAGCTCGTGCGGCGCATCGGGATGGACATCACCGACCCTGGCTTTTGGGACGCCGGGCTCAAGATCCTCGACGGGATGGTGAGCGAGGTCGAGCGTCTTGCCGCCGGGCAGGAAGGCTCCTCGTAGGGGTACGCGGGGTGCGCCTCCCAAGGGGACTCTGAACAGACCGATAAACTACTTCCTACACAGCTGGGCCCGCTTCGGCGGGATCGCCACCGTTGAGTGGTAGGGAGTGACATGACCGTCACCGAGACACTGGCGACCACCGATCTCGAATTCGCCCGCCAGCTTGGCCAGCAGCTGCGGGTGGACTCCATCCGGTGCAGCACGGCGGCCGGCTCCGGTCACCCGACGTCGTCGATGTCCGCTGCCGACCTGATCGCCGTCCTGGTCGCCCGCTACCTCCAGTACGACTGGTCGAAGCCGAAGGAACCGAACAACGACCACCTGATCTTCTCCAAGGGCCACGCGTCGCCTCTTTGCTACGCGATGTTCAAGGCCGCCGGCGCGATCACCGACACCGAGATGATGACCTTCCGCCAGTTCGGCTCACGGCTGCAGGGGCACCCGACGCCCGCCATCCCGTGGGTCGACGTGGCCACAGGCTCGCTCGGCCAGG
>DAIPXW010000220.1:0-4615 GCA_036783075.1 Candidatus Dormiibacterota bacterium
TGGACGTGGTCGGTGGCTTCCAGTTGGCGGACGGCACGACGGCCAAAGCGGTCACCGGCCTGGATGACCATTCCAGGTATTGCGTCTCGGCTCGCCTCACCGCCTCACTCCACATCTCCTGCCAGTGCTCACACCTCACCGCCGGGTGCATCTCGCAGGACAACATCCCGAATCTCTCACCCTCCAGCCGATAGGAGCACCCGCCGGACGGGCAGCATGCGCGTCCGTCATGGGTGATCAGGGCGACGTGGCAGAGGGGGCAGTGGCCTTCGGAGACATCGGCCATCGCACCAGCAGTATCTGGGCTTCCCATTCCCAGATTTGAGGATGGCATTTTGAAATGGGTCAGTGATGAACGAAGAGGGCCAAGACCGTCACCAACACCACGAAGGCGACGAGCACTACGCAACCCCAAGGCCACGCAGTCCGGCGCACATATCCGTAGCCCGTTGGGACGTCGGTTGCCATTGCGTTTCGTCCCGGGAACAAGAACTCTTCGTCGCCTGATGCCTTAGGCGGAGGCGGTTCCTCTGACATGGCCGCAGCTTATAGCCGTCGAGGTCAATCTGGCCTGCTTCTCTCCACACCGCCTCCCAACGCTCGCCGTGTTCGTCATCGTGGTCGTCCTCGTGCTGGTCCCGCTCGGGTACCGAATGTTCCTTCTCGCCCACCGCGGCTGACGACGGCGCCTGGCGCGCTCGAGAAACCTCAACGATTCTTGAGGAAATCTTGACCCTCGCCTGAGGCTTCCAGCGCGCTTTCGGCTCACCGTGCCATCCATGCAGCGTTGTGAGAACGACCGCACCGTGGCGGGCGATCCGCCGTGCCGACACCAGCGGCTCACCGCCGACTCAGGAGGTGAGGTCGAGACGTAAACAATCCGCGACGACATGTCCGACTCCCGTTGTTAGAGGCGGGGTGGCCCGCCGAAACTCGTAGTGGGAGGTGTCGATTGAGGCACATTCGAGCTTTGGTTGTCGCGTCCGTTCTGGCGTCTTTTGTCATCGTGGCCACGGTTGGTGCCGGGCAGACCGCGCCCCTTGGCCCGGGCACTCCGACTCAGGCCTCTAAGTTGAACGCCCAACACACGGCTGCATTCCGGGCCAGCCACCCGGACCTGTCCACCTATGCAGCCGAAACCGCCGGCGTCTCCATGCGTTCGGACGGCAGCTTCGTCAGCAGCGACTCCCGATTCACGGCGGACGTTGCCGCTGTCAACGCATACATGCGCTCGCAGACCGCCTCCACCACAAGCATGCTGGGCACCATCCAGGCGCAGGCGTGGTACTGCCTCTGGATTTCACCTGTCGTGCTTCACGCCTACGTCTACTACTTCAAAGCTCTGACCTGGATCTACGGCAGCGCTAGCGCGTTCTGGAAGGTCACGATCGCAGGAATGCCGCTGGCGGTCCTGACAGGCCTGCTGGCGATCGCCAGCGATATGGCCTACACGTTCTATGACAATTACTTCGCCTCTCAAGGCTGGTACACCTGGGGCGTGTGGGTCTGCCCCTGAAGCCCGCAGAGCCCTGGCCGGGAGACCGGTCAGGGCTTGTCGATTTCCAAGGCGACGACGCTAGCGCGAGCGTCGACCTGGTGAACGAGATCAGGCGCGGGCTACTGGTCGGGGCCGAGGAATCCGTGCAGGTCGACGATCACGTCGGTGGCCCCCGGGCCGCCGTTGTGGATGATGAACTTGCCGTCGCTCATCATCCCCTGGACCGTCGCGAAGCCGAACTGGCAGATGAAGAAGTTCGACCAAGCCTCGACCTTTCCGGCGTAGTGCAGGTTGATGGCTCCTTTCGCCGGGTCGAAGGAGAACGTGCTCGGTCGCACGGACAACCACCCGTGACCTTTCGTCCAGCGGGTCGCGGTCAGGTTGCCGACGATGCCGAAGTAGCTGTCCGAATTGAACGGCTGAGCCGGCGTCGGGAACGGCCCGACCACCATCTCAGCGCCGGCAGCAAGCTTGGCGTGCCCGCGGGTGTCGACCAGGCGGTACGGGTTGAACCACATGTCCACGGTCGTCCCACTGCCGGCCGCCTTGGCCGTCTTGACTCCCAGCACCGCGACTCCGGCGGCCCCGATGGCCGCCGCTCCGGCCAGCTTGAGGATGTCTCTGCGGGTGCTTCTCGGATCGATCGTTCGCTCGGTCAAGGCCCAACCTCCAGGAGTCAAACAGCTGCTGCGCGCCGCTACTCTAACTCTGGTAAGACCGGGTTACACCGCGTTAGACAGAGGATTTTCGGAGGCGCGCGGAGGCCGTGAGGTTGAAGGGAGGGACATTCATGGATGTTCAGGAGAGGGGCCGGCTGATAGCGCGCCACAGGGAGGGTTACAGCGTGGTCAAAGAGGCGCTGAGCGGTATCACACCCCGGGAGCTCGACCACTCGGCCACCGGCGAATGGACGCCGCGCGAGATCGCTCATCACCTCGCGGACAGCGAGATGATGTCAGCGATCCGCATCCGCCGCCTGCTGAGCGAGAAAGAGCCGGTAATCCACGCCTACGACGAGGCCGCCTTCGCGCGAGAGCTCACGTCCGACCGCCCCATCGAGCCTTCTCTGGAGGCGATGCGTTGGGCGCGCGAGACGTGTGCCCAGCTTCTGGCGCGCATGACGGACGAGGACTGGCACAGGGTCGGCACGCACACCGAGAGCGGCAGGTACTCGACCGAGGACTGGCTTGCCATATACGCGGCCCATGGGCACGACCACGCCGCCCAGATCAAACGCTCACGGGGCCTGGCCTGACGTGGCCACCAACCAATCCCTGCAGCAAGATGCTCTAGAACGGGCCGCCGCCGCTCGCCAGGCCGACCTGGAGGACCTCCTCGAAGAGCTCCGGATCCCTTCGGTCAGCACCCTGGCGGACCGGCGCGAAGACTGCCTTCGCAACGCCCGGTGGCTCCGTGACCGGTTCGAGCGGCTGGGCATGAAGACCGAGATCGTCGACGTGATGGAAGGCGGCCTGCCCGTGGTCGTCGCGGACTGGAACGGCAGGCCGGGCCACCCTCACCTGACGATCTACGGACACTACGACGTCCAACCCCCCGACCCGCTGGACGAGTGGAACGCGCCCCCGTTCGAGCCCACCATCCGCGAAGGGGTGCTCTATGCGCGCGGCGCGGCGGACAACAAAGGCAACCATATGGCGACGCTGAAAGCGGTCGAGCACCTCTTCGCTGCCGGTGGCCCACCGGTCAACCTGCGCTTTTTGATCGAAGGCGAGGAGGAGATCAGCGGCGAGTCGCTCCCCCGCTACCTGCGTGCCAACGGCTCGCGGCTAAAAACCGACGCCGTGCTCATCTGGGACGGCGGGTTTGACGAGGACGGCCACCCCACGCTGGCGACCACGCTCCGCGGTTTGCTTTACGTGGAGCTGCACGCGCAGGGTCCTGCCGTAGACCTGCATTCCGGCTCGTACGGCGGAGTGGCGCCGAACCCCATCAACACGCTGGCGCGCATCGTCGGCGAGCTCAAGGACCGACACGGCCACGTCACGATCCCAGGTTTCTACGACGGGATCGTCGAGCCCAGTGCGGAGGAGCTTGCCGACTGGAAGGAGAAGGACGCGAGGTACGCCGAGACGTTGAAGCGCCTGTCCGGCTCCCGAGAGCTGGAAGGCGAAGAGGGATTCCTCGCCATGGAGAGGACGGGCAGCCGCCCGACCCTTGACGCAAACGGGATCGTCGGCGGCTTCACCGGCGAGGGCAAGAAGACGGTGATCCCGTCCAGGGCGTCCGCCAAGGTCAGCATGCGGCTGGTGCCGAACCAGGAGTGGAAGCCGATCCTCGCGGCGCTGGAAAAGAGGGTCCAGGAGCTGACCACGCCCGGCGTCGAGGTGAGAGTCGAGCTGCTGAGCGCGGCGCCGCCGGTGACCTGCGGAGTCGATCACCGCCCCGCCAAGGCGCTGCGAGCCGCCTACCGGGAGGCCTTCGGCAAGAGCACGTCCCTGATCCGGGTCGGCGGCTCGATACCGGTCTCGATCGATTTCCAGGAGGCAGTCGGCGCGCCGATCGTCATCAGCGGGATCCCGCAGGCCGACTGCGCCGTCCACTCCCCCAACGAGCGGCTGATCGTCGACCAGTACCACCGCGGGATCCAGGCCGTCATCCGGTTCATCTGCGGCCTGGAGGGCTAGAAGCCGGAGCGTTTACTTAATACAATTCAAGAAATTGACGACGCGGACCAAGAGTCGCCCTCCTCGCGCCCTCGAAGGCGAGAACTTGAAGACCACGCATTGGGAAGACGCTCGCCACTGGATGAGCATCTACGTCGACCTTCTCGAGTTCAAGCTCGGCATCCTCGATCGGGTTCGCCGCGACATCGCCAAGCTGCCGCCGCAGGCTCAGAAGGCAGCCTCGATGGACGTGAGGATCATCGAGGAGCAGATGTACGGGTACGAGCTGCGCATGGAGCTCTGGAACCAGCGGGTCCTCGAGCTGAAGGGACTCTGGCTCGATCCGGCCAACCGGCTTTTGAGGCACAAGGGCCGCGAGGCGAGCTTGACCCGGCGCGAGCTTCAGCTCCTGAAGTTCCTGCTCGACCACCCGCACCGTTACTTCACGACCTCGCAGATCCTGGGGCAGGCCTGGTCTGATCCCGCCCTGCTT
>DAIPXW010000221.1:0-4610 GCA_036783075.1 Candidatus Dormiibacterota bacterium
TGCTTCTCCAGCTCGGGGAAGCTGACCTTCTGGTCGACCTTCTCGAACATCAATGCGCCCTTCGCGCGCGCGGTAACACGGTCAGCCGATGTTACGCAGGGCTGCGATCACGAAGTAGGCGACCAGCGTCACCACGAGTGGCGACAGGTCCATGCCGGACATCGGCGGGATCCACCGCCGCACGGGCGCCAGGATCGGTTCTGTGACCCGGAAGGTGAAACGCGACACGGAGTTGGTCGGGTAGGGGCTCACCCAGGAGAAAGCCACCCGCACCAGGATGACGATGATGAGGGCGTAGAGGACGTAGATGAGGAGAGTGGCAATCAGCAACATGTCGTCACGTTGGGCGAGGGCCGAAAAGCGCCTGTCCCAATCGTAGCATCGTGCTTCCGGCGGCCAGGGCGACCTCGAAGTCCCCGCTCATGCCCATTGAAAGGACTGGCAGCGGCACGCCGATGCGTTGCTCGCCGGCGTCGCGAAGGCTGCGCAGCTCGTCGAAAGACGGCCGCGGGTCTCCGCGCGAGGGACCCATCCCCATCAGGCCCTGGAGGTCGAGCAGGCGCGCGACCGCCTCGATGAGCTCGAGCGCGGCCGTCGGGTAGACCCCGGACTTCTGCGTTTCACGGGCCACGTTGACCTCGACCAGGACCTGCTGCCTGGGAGCGATCCGGGCGATCGCCTCGGCCACGTGCAGCGAGTCGACACTCTGGATGAGCGCGAACCGACCTGCGGCCAGGCGAACCTTGTTGGTCTGGAGGTGGCCGATCAGATGCCACTGCGCGGTGGGAAAGCGGTCCATCTTCAAGAGTGCCTCGTGCACGCGATTCTCGCCGAGCATGTTTAGGCCGGCGGCCAGAGCGTCGCGGCACGCCTCCTCGCCGAAACCTTTCGTCACCGCGACGATGGCCACCTCGTCCGGATTCCTGCCGCACGCCGCGATCTTCGCGCGCACTTGCGCGAGGCGTTCGACTACGGGAGGCATGTGAGCGTTCACCGCAGCGCGACGATGGCGCCGAAGCGGGTGCCGTCCGGGCTTCGCCGATGCGACGGCAGGAACTCCGTCTCCTTCGTGCACAGCCCGAGCACGTGAACGACCGAAACGCCGGCCTCCTCCAACTGCGCACGGTTGGCGGCCGCCAGGTCGAGCAGCCAGCGATCCCCTGCGCCATGGGCGACGAACCGCGAGTCGAACTGCGACGCGACCTCCGGCCCGACCTCGTAGCAGCGGCCGCAGATCCCGGGGCCGATCCCGGCGCGGATGTCGCCCGGTGTGGACCCGTATTCCTCGCTCATCCGCTGCACAGCGCCGCGCGCCACGCCCGCCAGCGTGCCGCGCCAGCCGGCGTGCGCAAGCCCGGCGCACCGCTTCGCGGAATCCCAGAGCACGATCGGGTAGCAGTCCGCGAACGTTGCGAACAAAGCGACGCCACGCCGGTCGGTGATCAACCCGTCGACCCCCTGGATGACGTCACTCGGTTCGTCGACCCGGGCAACCTTCGTGCCGTGCACCGCGCCGGCGGTCGTCACCGTTTCAGTGTCGAGGTCGAGGGCTCGCGCAAACGACCTGCGCGACGCCATGACCGGCTCGGGGTCTGGCGCGTGCGTCAGGCCGACTGAACCGATCGCGGTCGTCGAGAAGCCGTGCACCAGCCAAGGCTCTGCCTCGAGCGCATGGATTCTGAGCACCAGCGGCGGCGCGATCACGTTCCGAGCTTACGTGGCTAGGAGCGGCGCGAGCTCAGGACCTGTTCGATCTCACGCTTGACCTGCTGCAGGTCCATGAACTCCCGATAGACCGAGGCAAACCGGATGTACGCGACCTCGTCCAGGTCCCGCAGCCTGTCCATGACCATCTCGCCGATCTCGCCGCTCGGTATCTCGACCCGCCCTGACCGCCTGAGCTCGGCCTCGATGTCGTCCACGATGGCGCGCAGCCTCTCCGGTGAGATGTCTCGCTTCTCTGTCGCCTTCTTCAGGCCGGTGAACAGCTTCTGCGGGTCGAAGTCCTCGCGGCGCCCGTCCTTCTTCGTGACGTAGAACGGAACCGCCTCGATCCGCTCGTAAGTGGTGAACCGCTGCCCGCACTGCAGGCACTCGCGCCTCCGGCGGATCGCCTCCCCGACTTCCGAGTCGCGGGAGTCGACCACCTTCAGGTCGTGATGACCGCAGTACGGGCAGCGCATGAAACCTAGTCCTTCAGCTACATCCGGTTGCGGAGGAACGCCGGGATGTTGATGTCGCCAAGCTCCTCCGTCCCGAACTCCGGCCGCTCGATCGTACGACGCATCGTCTCCTGCTTCGCCTCTTGCTGCGTCTTGCCGCCGAAGCCGGTGGCGATCACCGTGACCTTGATCTCGCCCTGCATCGTCTCGTCGCGCACGACGCCGAAGATGATGTTGGCGCCGGGGTCCGCCGCCGCGCGCACGATCTCGGCCGCCTTCTGCACCTCCTGCAGCGTGATGTCCTTGCCGGCCGTGATGTTGAACAGGATGCCCTTGGCACCGTCGATCGACGTCTCGAGCAGAGGACTCGAAACGGCCTGCTTGGCGGCGTCCTCGGCGCGCGTGTCGCCCGCTCCGTGGCCGATTCCCATCAGGGCCTCGCCCGCGTTCTCCATGATCGCCTTCACGTCGGCGAAGTCGAGGTTGATGACGCCGGGCTGAGTCACCAGGTCGGAGATGCCCTGCACGCCCTGGCGCAGAACGTCGTCCGCCATCCGGAATGCTTCTTCGAGCGTGGTCTTCGAGCTGGCGACCTGGGCCAGCCGGTCGTTCGGGACCACGATGAGCGCGTCGACCTGGCTGCGCAGAGCCTTGATGCCTTCCTCGGCGGTGTCGTTCCGGATCCGCCCCTCGAAGGCGAACGGCCGCGTGACCACACCGATGGTCAGCGCCCCGGCCTCCTTGGCCAGCTCGGCGACGATGGCCGCCGATCCGGTGCCGGTGCCGCCACCCATTCCGCAGGTGATGAACACCATGTCCGAGTCCTGCACGACGGCGGAGAGCTCGGTCCGGCTCTCGTCCGCCGCGTCGCGGCCGCGCGTCCAGTCACCGCCGGCGCCGAGGCCGCGCGTGATCTTGCTGCCCATCTGGACCTTCACGTCCGCCTGGCAGCGTTCCAGCGCTTGCTTGTCCGTGTTGACGGCGATGAATTCGACTTTGAGCGCCTTCGAGATCATGCGGTTGACGGCGTTTCCGCCACCGCCACCACAGCCGACGACCTTGATTCGCGCTCGCCCTTCGTGCAACTGACTTTCTTTCACTACGTCCTCCTGATCCGGGTTTGCTTTGGCTATGGCGAGCTCCAGCTGGCTTCGGGTCTGTTCTCTAGAAAAAATCGCGCAGCCACCTCACTGTTCTTTGATACGTGGTGCCGAACGTGACCGTCTGGCGGGGGCCGTAGCCTCGCACCGGCGCGCGCGAGCCCCACTTGACGAGACCGGCCGACACGGCGAAGGACGGCCCCTGCGCCTTGTCGGCAAGTCCGACCAGCCCGGCGGGCTGGCCCAGTCGCGCGGAGGTGTCGAAGACTTGCTGGGCGGCGTCCATGGTGCCCATCAGCCGCGCACCGCCGCCGGTGACGACGACTCCCGCCGGCAGCAGCTGGTCGAAGCCGGTCTTGCGGACCTCCTCGCGCGCCATCAGGAAGATCTCGCGCATCCGCGGACCGATGATCTCGGCCAGGAAGCGGCGGGGCAGGGCCTGGATGCGGTCGCCGCCGACCTGCCTGACCTCAACCTTCTCGCCGTGGTCGATCACCTCCGGCAGCGCGTGCCCATAGTTGAGCTTCAGGCTCTCGGCCTCGTCCAGGGTGGTGCGCAGGCCGATCGCGATGTCGCTCGTCACGTGGTTTCCCCCGACCGGAAGGACCGCGAGATGCCGCGCCGTGCCCTCGTTGTAGACCACGACGTTGGTGGTCCCCGCACCGATCTCCACCAGGCAGACACCGAGCTCGATCTCCTGCTTGCTGAGGACCCCCTCGCCGGCGGCCAGCCCTGCGCACACGACGTCTTCGACGTCGAAGCCCGCGCCGTGCACGCACTTGATCACGTTCTGGACCGCGGTCTGCGCGCCCGTGATGATGTTGGTCTCGACCTCGAGGCGGTGGCCGGTCATGCCGATGGCATCGCGCACGCCGTCCTGACCGTCGACGGTGTAGGCGCGCGGGATGACGTGGATGACCTGCCGGTCGGAGGCGACGCTGATCGCGCGGCTCGCCTCGACCACCCTCTGGACGTCGTCCTCGCCGATCTCGTGGTCGGGACGGGCGACGGCGACGACGCCGGCGGAGTTCTGGGACCAGAGGTGGACGCCCGCAAGCGAGACGACGACCGACTCGATGCGCTGGCCGGCCATCCGCTCGGCCGACACGGCGGCGGCCTGGATGGCGGCGATGGTCTTGTCGAGGTTCACGACGACGCCTTTGCGCAGGCCTTCGGACGGGCTCTCGCCCACTCCGATGATGCTCACGGGAGCAGCAGGGTCGTCAGACTCGGATATGACCACGGTGACCCGGCTTGTGCCTAGGTCGAGACCGACGGTTTTCTTCCGCCGTGACAAAGCTGTGCTGGGATGCCTCCTGGAACGTATGGGGGGATGTGGGCGGGTTGC
>DAIPXW010000222.1:0-4604 GCA_036783075.1 Candidatus Dormiibacterota bacterium
AGAACCTCGGCATGCAGATGATGTATCTTTCGATCGAGCCGCCGCACCGCGGATTCGAAGAGATACTCAGGCCATTCTTCGCCGGCACGCAAGCGGGGGTTGCTGAGGAGAACCTTCAACCCCGCATCCGGGCGACCATCCTCCACGCCCTCTCCAACAAGTTCGGCTACATCGTCCTGAGCACCGGAAACAAGTCGGAGCTCGCGACTGGATACGGCACGCTTTACGGCGACATAGCGGGTGGTTACGCCGTGCTGAAAGACATCACAAAGACCACTGTCTACGAGCTCTGCCGCTACCGCAACACGCTGGGCGCGGCTATTCCGGACCGGGTCCTGACCAAGCCCCCTTCGGCCGAGCTGAAGCCCGGGCAGAAGGACACCGACAGCCTGCCGCCATACGAGGTACTGGACCCCATCCTGCGCGGATATGTCGAGGAGGACCTGAGCCCGGAGGAGTTGGTAGCCGCCGGCTACGGGCCCGAGGTCGTGGCGCGCGTCACCCGGCTTGTGGATCGCAGCGAGTACAAGCGGCGCCAAGCGCCGCCTGGTGTGAAGATAACGCCGCGCGCTTTCGGCCGAGACCGCCGGATGCCGATCACAAATCGCTACTCCCCGAACGGTGCCAGGTCAACTGGACGTAACGACCTCTAGGCATAATCTCCATCGATACCTCGTATAGATAGGAGTTATATGGCCGGCTCTTTTGACATCGTCGTGATCGGCGGGGGCCCTGGCGGCTACGTCGCCGCGCTTCGCGCTGCCCAGCTTGGCGCGAAGACAGCGGTGATCGAGAAGGACCGCCTTGGCGGGACGTGCCTGGTTCGCGGATGCATCCCGACGAAAGCGCTCATCCAGTCGTCGGAGCTTTACAGCCTCGCCAGAGGTGGCGCACCGTTCGGTTTGGTGACCGGGAAGGTCGGCTTCGACTGGACCGTCGCCCAGAAGCGGAAGACCGCCGTGGTCGACCAGCTCGTGAAGGGCGTCGAGGGCCTGCTGAAGGCGGGCGGCGTGACCATGATGAAAGGCACCGCGTCCCTCGTGGGCGGCGGGGTCGTCGACGTCGGCGGCGAGCGCGTGCAGGCAAAGGACATCGTCATCGCGACCGGCTCGGCCGTCGCCCGGATCCCGCTCCAGGGCGCGGAGCTGACGATCGACTCCGACCAGATCCTCGAGCTGAAGGAGATCCCGAAGCGACTCACCGTCATCGGCGGCGGCGTGGTCGGCATGGAGTTCGCCGCGATGTTCGCCGCCCTGGGCAGCAAGGTCACGGTGTTCGAGATGCTTCCGCAGATCCTGCCCATGGTGGATGCGGACCTGGTCGCGGCTTACACGAAGCACCTGGGCGGGCTGGGCGCCGAGGTCCACACCGCAAGCAAGGTGGCTGAGGTGGTCAAGGCCAAAGGCGGGCTCCAGGTGCGTTTCTCGTCGGAAGGCCAGGACGCGGTGGTCGACGCCGACCAGGTCTTGCTCGCCGTCGGCCGCGTTCCGTACACGGAGGGCCTGGAGGCCGAGACCGCAGGTGTCAAGCTCGAGCGCGGCCGCATCGTGGTGGACTCGCAGCTCCGCACGTCCGCCGATGGTGTGTGGGCGATCGGTGACGTGATCGGCGGGATCATGCTCGCCCACGTCGCCTCCTATGAGGGCGTATGCGCGGTGGAGAACATCGCCGGCGGCGCCGATCGGACGCCCGACTATCACGCCGCGCCCAACTGCATCTACACCGACCCGGAGATCGCTCACGTCGGTCTCGGCGAGAAAGAGGCCGCCGAAAAGGGCATCGAGGTTAAGATCGGACGATTCCCGTTCGCGGCGTCGGGGCGGGCGCTGACACTTGGACAGACGGAAGGCTTCGTGAAGGTCCTGGCCGATGCGAGCTCGGGACGGCTGCTCGGTGCTCACATCATCGGTCCGCGCGCGACCGACCTGATCGCCGAAGCGACGCTCGCCGTGCAGAACGGTCTCACGCTCGAGCAGATCGATCTCACCATCCACGCGCACCCGACGCTCCCGGAGTCCCTCATGGAGGCGGCGCTCGCGGCGCAGGGCCGGGCCATCCATATCCCCAACCGGCGGACAGCCGCAGCTCCGGCGAAAGCACAGTCGCGCGGTGCCGAGATGAGCGCTGTGGTGGCCGGCGCAGAGGATCAAGCGACCCAGAAGGTGGCGCCCGTGAAGGCCGCGCCCACCGCCCCACCCCCTGCGGCAATCACGCCGAAGTCGCTCGAGCTCAACAGGGGAAACAGCGATTTCCTGCTCGGCCTGCACCGGCAGATGCAGCTCATCCGCCGGTTCGAGGAGCGGGCGCAGGAGCAGTACACGAAAGCGAAGATCGGCGGCTACTGCCACCTGAACATCGGTGAGGAGGCCACCGTGGTCGGCGGCATCCTGGCCCTCAAGCGGAACGACTACATCTTCACCAGCTACCGCGAGCACGGGCACGCGATCGCGCGTGGCGTCGACCCGAAAGCGGTGATGGCGGAGCTGTTCGGCAAGGAAACCGGAACGTCGCACGGGCGCGGCGGATCGATGCACATGTTCGACGCCGATCTTCGGTTCATGGGCGGCTACGGCATCGTCGGAGGCCATCTGCCGCTCGCCGTGGGAGGCGGTTGGGCCGTCAAGTACAAAAAGCAGAAGGACGTGGTCTTCTGCATGTTCGGTGACGGCGCGACGAACATCGGCGCCTTTCATGAGTCTTTGAACATGGCCAAGGTCTTCGACCTGCCGGTCGTGTGGTTCTGCGTCAACAACCGGTATGGAATGGGCACACCGGTCGAGGCGGCCTCGGCCGTCGCCGACATCTACAAGAAAGCCTGCGCCTACGACATGGAGTCGATTCAGATCGACGGCATGAACCTGCGCGAGGTCCTGCTCCGCACCAGCGAGGTGGTCGAGAAAACGCGCGCCGACTCGCAGCCACGCTTCATCGAGTCTCTGTGCTACAGGTTCAAGGGCCACTCGGTCGTGGACCCGGACAAGTACCGCTCCGCCGAAGACAAGGAGAAGTGGCGCAAGGCGGACCCGATCGTCGCTTTTGAGCACGAGCTCGAGAAGGGCGGGCTCGCCGACGAGGAGTACTTCAAGAAGGTGCGGCTGGAGGTCGACGCCGAGGTGCAGGAGATCATCCGGTACGCGGACGAGAGCCCCGACCCCAAGACAGAGGAGCTCTACCGGTACGTGTACGCGGGCGATTGGGACGGCCGGCCCGAGCTCAGTGGTGGGGCTGTCTGATGGCCACCGCCGCGCGCGCAGCCGCGCCACCGGACGAGAAGCTCTACCGCGTCGCCCTGCGCGAGGCGCTGACCGAGGAGATGGAGCGCGACGATTCGGTCTACCTGATCGGTGAGGACATCGGGAAGTTTGGCGGGGCGTACCGCGTCACGGAGGGTCTGCTCGACAGGTTCGGGCCTCAGCGCGTCGTCGACGCGCCGATCGCCGAGGAGGTCATCGTCGGGACCGCCATCGGCTCGGCGATGCTGGGCCTGCGGCCGGTCGTGGAGCTGATGACGATCAACTTCTCGCTCGTCGCGTACGACCAGATCGTCAACAACGCGGCCAAGATCCGCTACATGTTCGGTGGCGAGGCGAAGGTGCCGATGGTGATCCGCATGCCCGGCGGCGCGGGACACCAGCTCTCGGCGCAGCACTCGCACAGCCTCGAGGTCATCTACGGCCTCATCCCCGGCCTGCTGGTCGTCGCACCGACCACGCCTGAGGACGCCAAGGGCATGCTCAAGTCCGCGATCCGCAGCGACAACCCCGTGATGTTCCTCGAGTCGATGAGCCTGTACAACGTCCGCGGGATCGTGCCGGCGGGCGACTACACGGTGCCCATCGGCAAGGCGGCGATCCGGCGGCGCGGCACCGACGTGACCATCGTGGGGGTGTCGCGGATGGCGGTCCTTGCGAACGAGGCCGCGAAGCAGCTCGAGGAGGAGGACGTCGACGCCGAGGTGATCGACCTGCGCTCGATCCGGCCCATCGACTGGGCGCCGATCGTCGAATCCGTGAAGCGCACAGGCAGATGCGTCGTCGTCGAGGAGGGCTGGGCCACGTACGGCGTCACGGCCGAGATCGCGGCCGGCGTGCAGGAGCGGTGCTTCGACTATCTCGACGCGCCCGTGAGAAGGCTTGGCGGGGCGCAGGTGCCGATGCCGTACAGCCTGTCGCTCGAGAAGGCGTCGATCCCGACGAGCGAGGACATCAAGACGCTGGTGCGCAGCGTGATCGGTCGCAAGCCAGGGGATCGGGATGCCTGAGGTCAACATGCCGAAGCTCTCCGACACGATGGAGGAGGGCACCGTCGTCGAGTGGAAGAAGAAGTCCGGCGACGCGGTGAAGACCGGCGACGTACTGGCCGAAGTCGAGTCGGACAAGGCCACCTTCGACCTCGAGGCCGAATCGGACGGCGTGCTTGCCATCCTGGTCGAGCAGGGTGTCCCGGCCAAGATCGGCGCGCCGATCGCGACGATCGGCGAGGCCGCGGCGGCGCCCGCGAAGGCGAAAGCTCCTCCGGCCGCCACCGCACCGGCCGCAAAGAAGCCACCAGAGGCGGCGCCTCAGGCCGTAGAGGAACCGCAGCCGGCCGCCGACCTTGAACGC
>DAIPXW010000223.1:0-4576 GCA_036783075.1 Candidatus Dormiibacterota bacterium
CCATCCTGGCCGCCGGGCAGTACGTGTCCGACGAGATCATGATCGGCATGATCCGCAATCGGCTGCGCCAGCCGGACTGCGCCCGAGGCTTCATCATCGATGGCTTTCCCCGCACCGTCCCGCAGGCCGTGGCGCTCGACACCCTGATGGGCGAGCTGGGACGCCGGTTCGACCGGGTCCTGTACCTGAAGGTCGACACGGACGAGCTCCTCCGCAGGCTGTCAGGCCGCCTCGTGTGCCCGCAGTGCCAGCGCACCTATCCCCCCGCCACCGGGGAATGCGCGACAGACGGCTCGCCGCTCGTCCAGCGCGAGGACGACAAGGCCGAGGCGGTCAAGCCCCGGATCGACATCTATCTTCAGAAGACGATCCCGGTGCTGGACCACTACCGCGGTGAAGGCCTTGTTTCCCAGATCGACGGGATGGGCACAATCGACTCGATCAGCAGCCACGTGCTGGCCGCGATCACCACGCCACAGCCAATCAAATGATCAACCTGAAGACCGCTCACGAGATCGACCTCATGGCCCGTGCGGGCAGCCTGCTCGCGTCCGTGCTCCCGCCGCTCCGCGAGGCTTGCGTGCCGGGTGTGAAGACGATCGAGCTCGACCAGATCGCTGACCGGCTGATCCGCGAGGGAGGAGCCACCCCCGGCTTTTTGGGCTACAACGGGTTCCCACGCTCGATCTGCGTCTCGATCAACGACGAGGCCGTCCACGGCATCCCGGGCAACCGGAAGGTCGCGGACGGCGATGTGGTCTGCCTCGACCTGGGCCTCGTACTGGAAGGGTTCTGGGCCGATGTGGGGATCACCGTCGGGGCGGGCAGGATCTCCAGGGAGGCAGAGCGGCTGATCAAGGTGACCGAACAGGCGCTCTACGTCGGCATCGACAAGGCCCGCCCGGGTGGCTACATGGGCGACATCTCGTCGGCGATCCAGCGACACGTCGAGGCGGCCGGGTTCTCGGTGATCCGGCAGTTCGTCGGACACGGCATCGGCAGGCAGATGCACGAGGATCCCCAGGTCCCCAACTACGGAAGCCCCGGGGCGCCGCCCCGCCTGAAGGCCGGGATGACCCTTGCGATCGAGCCGATGGTCAACGCCGGCTCCCACGAGGTCTACATGAAGCCGGACGGCTGGACGATCTGCACTGTCGACGGCTCGCTCTCCGCCTACTTCGAGCACACCGTGGCGATCACGGACAGGGGTCCGATCGTCCTGACGAGCTCGCTGGCCCCTACCCGGGAGGCCTAGATATCGGCCCGCGACCCGAACCCGGCGGTTTGGTACAATCATCGTTCGTGCCCCAACGCCCCCCACTCGTGAAGGGGGTCGTGGTGGAGCCTCTTCCCAACGGCGTCTACCGGGTTGAGCTCGAGAACGGGGCCAAAGTCCTGGCTCACGTCGCCGATCGTGCAGGCACCCACTTCACCCGGCTTCTCGCTGGGGACAGGGTGGGTGTCGAGCTCGCGAGCAGCGACCGGTCGCGAGGGCGAATTCGAGAGATTTGGAGATGAAGGTACGCCCGTCCGTCAAGAAGATGTGTTCGAGCTGCAAGGTGATCAAGCGCAACGGGGTGGTCCGCGTGATCTGCTCCAAGACGCCAAAACACAAGCAGAGACAAGGCTAACGCCGGGGGTGGGTATATCCGTGTGTGTGAATTTCCTTAGGCTCCACGAAACCGAAGGTTTCGTGGAACAGAGACAAGGCTAGGGAGTTAGATGGCGAGAATCGCCGGCGTAGACATACCCCCGCAGAAGCGGGTGGTGATCTCTTTGATGTACATCCACGGCATCGGGCGCACGACGGCCGAGAAGCTGGTCAAGATGGCCAACCTGAGCGCGGAAACCCGTGTCAAGGATCTCAGCGAGGAAGAGGTCGGCCGCCTCCGTCAGATCATCGACCGGATGGCGACGGCCAAGGACATCCTCATCGAGGGCGACCTCCGGCGTGAGGTGGCGCAGAACATCAAGAGGATGACCGAGATCGGCTCGTATCGCGGCTCGCGGCACCGCCGCGGCCTCCCGGTGCGCGGCCAGCGCACTCGCACCAACGCCCGCAGCCGGCGCGGTCCCAAGCGCGCGGTCGCAGGCAAGAAGAAGGTCAAAGCGGGTAAGTGATGGCGAAGAAGAAAGTCGTTCGCACCCGCCGCCGCGAGCGCAAGAACGTGGTCAACGGCCAGGCTCACGTCCAGAGCACCTTCAACAACACGATCATCTCGATCAGCGACCTCGACGGAAACGTCATCTCGTGGGGCTCGGCCGGCGCGCAGGGCTTCAAGGGGAGCCGGAAGTCGACGCCCTTCGCCGCCCAGCAGACCGGGGAGACAACCGCCAAGAAGGCGCTCGAGCACGGCATGCGCTCGATCGAGGTTTTCGTTCGTGGGCCGGGCGCCGGCCGCGAGGCGGCGATCCGCTCGCTGCAGGCGGCAGGCCTCGAGGTCAGTGCGATCACGGACGTCACGCCGATCCCGCACAACGGCTGCCGCCCACCGAAGCGGCGGCGGGTCTAGCCCGTGGCGAACTACAGCGGCCCCGTTTGCCGCTTCTGCCGCCGCGAGGGCGCAAAGCTCTATCTGAAGGGTGAGCGCTGCTACACGCCCAAGTGCGCCATCGAGCGCCGCGCGTTCGCGCCCGGCATGCACGGCCAGGCGCGCAAGCGGAAGACGTCGGACTACGGCCTGCAGCTGCGCGCGAAGCAGAAGGCACGCCGTATCTACGGCCTGCTCGAGAAGCAGTTCCGCAACTACTTCACGGCGGCGGCGACCGAACCTGGCGTCACCGGCATCAACCTGCTGCGCCACCTCGAGCTCCGCCTGGACAACGTCGTCTACAGGCTCGGCCTGGGCACGTCGCGCAAGCAGGCCCGCCAGCTCGTCTCGCACCGCCACTTCGAGGTCAACGGCAGGACGGTCAACGTTCCGTCGTACCAGCTCAAGGTGGGGGACGTCCTGAAGGTCAAGCCGGCGAACGGGGTGGTCGAGCTCGCGCTCGAGGCATCCAAGGTGCGGCCGGTGCCCTCGTGGCTTTCGTTCAGCGCGGACGACAAGTCCGCCAAGATCCTCGCCCGACCTGACCGCCACGAGATGGAGTCGGGAGTCGAGGAGCAGCTGATCGTCGAGTTCTATTCACGGTAAACGGCACGGAGGTAGGTATCCAATTGGCGATTGACACGCAGATGAGCGTCACCCCGCAGGTCCGCAAGCTCGAGACCAGCGCGAACTACGGCAAGTTCGACATCGAGCCGCTCGACCCGGGATTCGGCACGACGCTGGGCAACACGCTCCGGCGCGTGCTCCTCTCCTCGCTCTGGGGCGCGGCCGTGACCTCGATCCAGATCGACGGAGTCGCACACGAGTTCACCGCGATCCCGCACGTCAAAGAGGACGTGACCGAGGTCATCCTAAATTTGAAGAAGCTCTGCCTGAAGAGCTTCACCGAGGATCCCGTGACCCTGCTACTGGACGTCAAGGGTCCCGCCGAGGTGCGCGCCTCGCACATCCAGGCGTCGTCCGACGTCGAGATCGTGAACCCTGACCTCTACATCTGCACGCTTGCGGCCAAGGGCCACCTGCGGATGGAGCTGAACGTCGAGCGCGGCAAGGGTTACGTGCCCGCCGAACGCAACAAGCGCGAGGGCCAGCCGATCGGCGTGATCCCGATCGACGCGATCTTTTCCCCGGTCGAGAAGGCGAACTTCACGGTCGAGAAGACGCGTGTCGGACAGTCGACCGACTACGACCGCCTGCTGATCGAGGTCTGGACGGACGGCACGATGTCGCCCGAGGAGGCGGTCAGCCACGCGGCCGAGCTCTTCACCCAGCACCTGAACCTGTTCGTGCGCTTCCGCGACTCGATCGAGAAGCACGAAGCTGAGCTCCGTGGTGAGAAGGGCAGCCAGAACCGGTTGATGGACACGCCCATCGAGGAGCTCGACCTTTCGGTCCGGGCGTTCAACTGCCTCAAGGCGAACGAGATCCAGACGGTCGGCCAGCTGCTCCAGAAGCGCGAGGAGGAGCTGCTCGCGCTGCGGAACTTCGGCCGCAAGTCCCTCGACGAGATCAAGGAGAAGCTCGTCGAGAAGGGCTTCATCAAGCCTGAGGAGATGGGAACGGTCCTGCGGGGCTGATCGACCATCGATGAGACATCAAAAGGCCGGCCGCCACTTCAACCGGGACACCGATGCGCGCAAGGCGCTGATGCGCAACCTTTGCACATCCCTGCTCGAGAGCGGCCGCATCACGACCACCGAGGCGAAGGCCAAGGAGATGAGGCGCTGGGTCGAGCGCCTGATCACCACGGCGAAGGACCAGGACCTCAACGCGCGCAGGCGCGTGAGCCAGGAGATCTCCAAGCCCGAGGTCGTCGAGCGCCTCTTCTCCAACCTCATCCCTCGCCTGGCCGACCGGCCGGGAGGATACACGCGAATCATCCACAAGGGCCCCCGCCTGGGGGACGCGGCTCCGATGGTGATCATCGAGCTGGTTGACTGAGAGTTTCCCTCGCCCGCGAAAGCGGGAGAGGGTCAGGGTGAGGGGCGCGTCGCCCGGGAACCGTGAGACTTAAAAATTGAATA
>DAIPXW010000224.1:0-4566 GCA_036783075.1 Candidatus Dormiibacterota bacterium
GCAGTGGGCTCAGGAATGTGACCAGGGCAGTGTCCGCCAGATCGCTGTCACCGGGCGGCGCTGCGGCCAAGCAGTGGATGACCCCGCCCAGCCGGGCCTCCCCGCAGACGGCGGATGCCAGTTGCGCGAAGCCGCCCTCCTGGCTGGGATCGAGGAGGTATTCGCGCTCGCCGACGGTGGCGAATGCGTCGCCTCTGCGGACGATGACCGGGATCGCTCCGGCGCTATGCAGGGCGGCAATCGCGGCTGCCCCGATGCCGGTCTCCTCGTCGAATACGAGAACACGGGCCCCCGCGAGCTCGTGCCGCGCATCACCGGGATCCTGCTCTTCCCGCCATACCGGCTTTGCGAACCAGTCCGCGGGGTTGCGGGGCTCGGCGGCCGGTTCGGTACTGGGCTGGTTCGGTCGGCCGATCCAGTAGCTCTGTCGCTCGAAGGGATAGGTGGGCAAGCTGACACGTCTGCGGCGCTCGGACTGATGGAAGGCCGTCCAATCCACCGGGACGCCCCTCTCCCAGAGCCGGCCGAGACTAGCGCAGATCATGTCGGTGTCCTGGCTGCTTTCATCTGGCATGGGCAGGGAGGCGAGCATGCGCGACGACGCGGCCGCCCCGTTGGCATGCGTGGCGAAGGTCAGCAGGGTGCGCCCGGGCCCGACTTCGAGGAATGTCGGGTCGGCTTCTGCGGGTGAGCCTTTCGCAGTCAATGCCTGCAGCCCATCGGCGAACCGGACCGGTGAGCGGATCTGGGCGCTCCAGTAGGCAGGCTTGAGTGGCGCATCGCCGGCCCATTCGCCGGTGAGCGTAACAACATAGGGGATCGTCGGGGGCGAGAGCGGGATCTTGCCCACGAGAGTCTCGAACTCGGCGAGGATCGGGTCCATCATCGACGAGTGGAAGGCGTGCGAGGTGTGCAGTCGGCGAGCCGCGATGGACTGGGCAGCGAGGGCCTCCTCCACACGCGATATCGCGGGCGTCGGCCCGGACAGGACGCACAGTCCCGGCGCGTTCACCGCGGCAAGGCAGACGTCGCCGCTGACGAATTCGCCGACCGCCTCAGTGGAAGCCATGACGCCGAGCATGGATCCGGCCGGCAGCGCTGAGATGAGGCGTCCACGTAGTGCGAGCAGGCGCAACGCGTCGTCGAGTTCCATCACCCCGGACAGCGCGGCCGCGACGTACTCACCGATGCTGTGGCCGATCATCGCGCTCGGCTCTATGCCCCACGAACGCCATAGCTGTGCGAGGGCATACCCGACCACGAACAGTGCCGGCTGCGCCAGAGCCGTGTCCCGCAGTTCGGCGGCGGCCATTGCCTTTCGCTTCGCGCCGGGGAACAGCACCCGTCGTAGATCCAGCCCGAGTTCGGGTTCGAGCACGCGGCAGCAGTAGTCGATCGTCCGTTTGACCAGGGGCTCGTTCTCATACAGGCCCGCGGCCATGCCGGGGTACTGTGCGCCCTGGCCCGGGAACATGAAGATGACCGGCGGAGATGCTGCAGCGGACTCGGTTGCTCGCAGCCGGTCCGGCTCGAGCAGAGCGGCTACCGCGCCCGCGCGGTCATCGGAGGCCACGACGAGGCTGCGGCGGTGCCGGAACGCACGTCGGCCCACGTGCAGCGTGAATGCCGCGTCCGCGAGGTCCCGCTCCGGGTGACGGGTCAGGTAGGTCCCTAGCCGACGGGTGGCCTCGTCTAGGGCTTCGGAACTACGAGCTGAGAGCGTCAGAAGCTGGCGGGGCCGTCGCTCTGCCGGAGGAGGAACGGGCGGAGCTTCTTCGAGGACCGCATGCGCATTGGTGCCGCCGACGCCAAAGGAGCTGACCGCTGCGCGGCGAGGGGCACCGTTGCGATCCCAGGGATGCAATTTGGTGGAGACGAAGAAGGGGCTGGACGCGAGATCGATCGCAGGGTTCGGTGATCGGTAGTGCACAGTAGGCGGGATCGCCCCATGCTCCAGCGTGAGCACAGTCTTGATCAGGCCCGTCACACCCGATGCGCAGGAGAGGTGGCCGAAATTCGACTTTGCCGAGCCGATTCCGCAATAGCCACGGCGTGCAGTGTAGCTGCGGAAGACCTCGGTCAGGGCCGCCACCTCGATGGGGTCACCCAGGATTGTTCCCGTCCCGTGTGCCTCGACGTAGCCGATGGATTCCGGCGATGCTCCCGCCATCCGGTAGGCACTGGCGATTGCGGCAACCTGGCCCTTGAATGCCGGCGCCGTGTACCCGACCTTGTCGCTGCCGTCGTTGTTCAGCCCGAAACCGAGAATTGTGGCGCGGATGGTGTCACCGTCGGCGAGGGCATCCTCGAGCCGCTTCAACACGACCATACCGACACCGCTTCCGACGACCGTCCCCTGGGCATTCGCATCGAATGGGCGGCAGTGCCCGTCGGGGGAGAGGATCGAGCCGGCGACGTAGAGGTAGCCGCCGCGCTGGGGAACTCGGACCGTGACCCCGCCAGCAAGTGCCATGTCGGACCGGCCGCTCTGAAGGCTTTCGCACGCCATCGTGATCGCGACCAACGAAGTTGAGCATGTAGTCTGCACGACCACGCTCGGCCCGCGAAGGTCGAGGCGATAGGAGACCTGGGTGCACAGGTGGTCCTTGTCGTTTGTGACCATCAATTGCATGCCATCGATATAGCCGAGGGCTTCAGGATTCTGCGAGATCTGGTACAGGTACGTGCTCATCTCGCAGCCGCCGAAGACGCCGATCAATTTCGGGTAGGTGCCAGGGTCGTAGCCGGCGTCCTCTAGCGCCTCCCAGGCGGTCTCGAGGAACAGCCGGTGCTGCGGATCGGTCAGCGCTGCGTCGCGTGCGGAGAATCCGAAGAACCCGGCGTCGAAGCAATCGACGTCGCCGAGCAGCGGCGCCGCATTGACATAGCCGGGCAGGGTGGTGATGGCCTCAGGAACCCCTGCCGAACGCATGTCTTCGGGGCTGAGCGGCGTTATCGACTCGACGCCCTCAGCAAGGTTTTGCCAGAACCGGTCAAGGTCGTCGGCGCCTGGTACCCGCCCGCGCATTCCGATGATCGCGATGGGTTCACCGTCGCCGGTCGCCCTGGCGCTCACCCCGGCGTGGCTGCCGCTCGAGTCCGATCGGCTCATGGGCTGTCCGGTTGGGAACCGAATTCTGGCTCCTCGGGCGATGCCGCCGCACGGATGCGCAGCGGCACTTCGACGAGCGTGCTACCAGGGCTCAGGACGTGCAACGTGCCGACGTATTCCGGCCCCGGCTCGAAAATGTCCGCCAACAACCGGATAGTAAGAGCCAGGATCTCCTCGGCGCCCGGCTCGAGCACGAATCGTTCGGGGGAAATGGTGACGGGAGGTTCAAACGCTGGCCCGATGCCATCGGCCCGGCGGATGTCGGTCATCACGCTACGCAACGACTTAGTATCGGCGGCAGTGTTCGACACGGCGAACCGGACGGAGGCTGTGCCACCGATCGGTCCAACGAGGTCGAGGACCGCATCGGATCGCTCGGAGGCCTTGGACAGATCCAGCATCGCCTCGAGGTAGCGGTCGCCGTAGGCCGAGTGTGTCTCGTCGAGCCGGGTCAGCAGGTCGAAGTAGAGGGTGACAATCTTGGCGACGCTTTCGGGAAGGTATTCGCCGTGGTATTCCTCCGACACCGCCTGCATGTCCGGTGGTCGGATCTCTCCGCTGGCCACTTTGTCCATGATGGTACGAAGCATTTCGGTAACGGAGGCGTTCTGAGCTGCCGCGTAGTCGGTAAGGCGCTGGAACCAATTGCTCCAGTCGCCGGGTTCGAAATCGGGCGCCGCGTTATCAGGGGCCGGAACCTCGCCCGGCACAATGCTCTCTAGCAACTCGTATGAATATGAAGTGCCGGCCCCAATCATGCTGGTAAAGAATTGCATACTTGCCTCGGCCAATTCGTTGGCGTACGACGTGGCGTTCGAGGCGAGAAACGCGGCGAGCTGGCTGTCCAGTGTCAAGGGTGCGAGTTCGCCGCAGGCAACCCGCTTCATCAGCCGCTTGTTCAATTCGGCAGTTCGCGTGGCCCGGGCCATCGATAGCTTCAAATATTCCGCATACCGGTCTGACCACTCAGGGGTGGGTGAGGACGAGCCAGACCAAGCCGATGACATGGCCGTGCCTTACGAAAGTCGGGTTCCGGGGGGACAGACACCACGCCGATGGCTTCGTTACCGGTGCTGTGCGTAACGCCGCCGCGTTGAGCACAAGATCATGCAACTGCCCCCGCCAGCATGGCCTCCAAAGCTTAAGCCGTGCCACTGATTTCCCGCAAGACCTTCGAGCGTCCTGCAGCGACTCGGGTTCCATCCGTTGCAGACGCCGCCGCTTGATCTGCTCCTGGAGGTCGGCGACGGGCTGGCCTGTGGGGTTCCAGAAGTCGGCCATGGGTCCTGACCTTGGCTTCTATGCGGTCCGCTCGTATTCGTTGATGAGGCCGCCGAGGACGGGCCGGCGCTTGATCCGCTCCTGGGACAGGTCGGCGACAGGGTGGTCGGGCCGGGGTGGGCGGAGCTGGCATCACGGGCAGCAACAGCTCGATGCCGATCGTCCGGGAGTTC
>DAIPXW010000225.1:0-4564 GCA_036783075.1 Candidatus Dormiibacterota bacterium
ATGGCCTACGACTCGACCCGCGGACGCATCGTTCTATTCGGCGGAGATGGCCCAGGAGGAACCGACCTGGGCGACACCTGGGAGTACGACGGTTCCACGTGGACCCACATGACGCCCGCCAATTCGCCTTCACCTCGTTTCGGGGCGGCGATGGCGTATGACCCTGGGCTTGGCCGCGTCGTGCTCTTCGGCGGCCGCGCTGCCGGACAGCGGATGGCCGACACCTGGGAGTGGGACGGGACCAACTGGACCCAATTCACCCCGACCGCGACACCGTTCCCTCGTTTCTGGCACACGATGGCCTTCGACCCCCAGGTTGGCCATGTGGTCGTTTTCGGAGGCGACCACATCGAACCGTTCGGGCTGGGCCCGATCAACGACACGTGGGAATGGAACGGCACCCAGTGGACCCAGGATTGGACCTCGGCCACCCCCAGCGCGCGGGCCGGCCACACGATGGCACTCGACGCCAACGGGCGGATCGTGATGTTCGGCGGCTCCGACGAGGGGAACCCGGGCGTATTTCCGACCGACACCGAAGAGCTCGGCACGGGAATCGTGACTCCTGCCGGTGACCCGTCGATCACCTTGCCGGCGAGCCTGGATTTCGGCAACGTGGATGTTGGAGTCACCAGCTCGGGGGGCTTCATACAGCTCTTCAACACCGGCACCGGCCCTCTGGTGGCAACCATCTCCACCACCGGGGACTTCGCGATCTCCAGCACCTACTGCCCCAGCTCTCCAAACCCGCTTGCAGCCGGAATGCTGTGCCGTGCCTTCATCACTTTCACGCCGACCGCGGCCGGAGACCGTCAGGGTAGTTTCGCGGTGACGGGCAACGTCCCCGGTGGCTCGCAGACGGTGGCGCTGCATGGGTTCGGCGTCTGCTGCGACTTCACGATTTCGGCCAACCCGACGAACACGGGCGCGGTCCAGGGCTCCAGCCTCACCACCTCGATCAGCACGACCGTCATCGGCGCCCCCGGGGCCGTCTCTTTTTCCTTTACGTCGACGGACCCTGGCCTCAACGCCACTTTCAGCCCCTCTTCGATCATCGCCGGCGGTGGTTCCACGATGACCATCACGGTCGGCCCGGCGGTCCCCGTCGGTCTCCAGGCCCTCGACGCCGTAGGCACTGAAGGCCCGCTCGTCCACCTGGTTGAGGTGTTCGTCAACGTCCGGGCGGCCCCGTCGGACTTCTCGATCGCGGCCAACCCGAGCAGCCTGACCGTCGTGCAGGGCAACTCGGGCACGAGCACGGTCAGCACGGCGCTGGTGACCGGCACGGCGGGCACGATCAACCTGAGCGTGAGCTCATCCCCATCAGGGCTCCCGGCAACAATCAACCCGACCGCGGTCACCGCCGGTGGGTCATCCACGCTCACGGTCTCACCGGGCCTCGCGACCACGCCTGGTACATATACGGTGACGGTGACGGGCACCGAGGGCTCAGCCACGCACAGCACGTCGGTGACGGTCACGGTGTCGCCGGTACCGCCAAATGACTTCTCGATCACAGCCAGCCCGGCCACCCTCACTGTCGTGCAGGGAGCCGGAGCGACCAGTGCCATCAGCACCGCGGTCACGAGCGGGTCTGCCGAGACGGTCTCGCTGTCGGCAAGCTCGCCCGTGGGCCTGACCGCAACGTTGAGTCCGACCTCGGTCACGCCGGGAGGCGGCTCAACCCTGACGGTGACCGCGTCAGCCACCGTCGCGCCGGGCGCCTACACGGTCACGGTGACCGGGGCGGCAGCTTCCAACACGCATAGCGTGTCCGTGACGGTGAATGTCACGGCGGCGCCGTCCGATTTCGCCATCTCGGCAAGTCCGAGCAGCCTGACGGTCGTCCAGGGCACTAACGGCACGAGCACGATCAGTACCACGCTGGTCACAGGCACCCCCGACGCGATCAGCCTGAGCGCGACATCGTCACCGAGCGGCCTCGGGTGGGCTCTCAACCCTGTGGTCGTCAACGCCGGCGCCACGTCGACGCTGACGGTCATAGTCGGCGGTGTCGCGACGCCGGGCGTCTACATCCTGACTGTGACCGGGCTTGAGGGCTCTGCCACGCACAGCACGTCGGTGGTGGTGACCGTAACGACGGCGCCTTCCGACTTCGCGATCCTGGCATTTCCGAGCAGCCTGACCATCGTCCAGGGCAGCAGCGGTACGAGCACGATCGGCACCGTGTTGGCCACGGGCACCGCGGACGCGATCAGCCTGAGCGTGGCGTCACCGATCGGGCTGACGGCTTCTCTCAACCCGACGGTGATCAACGCGGGCGCCACGTCGACATTGACGATCTCAGTCGGGGCGCTGGCGACGCCGGGCGCCTACACGGTCACGGTGACGGGCATCGAGGGCTCCGCCACGCACGGCGTGTCGGTAACGGTGACCGTCACGGCGGCGCCATCCGACTTCTCGATCTCGGCAAGTCCGGGCACCCTTACTGTCGTCCAGGGCAACGTCGGTACGAGCACGATCAGCACCGCGGCGGTCACAGGCGTGGTGGTTGCGATCAGCCTTAGCGCGGTGATGTCGTCACCGACAAACGATCTGATACCTACCCTCAACCCCGCGGTCGTCAACACCGGCGCCACGTCGACTTTGACGATCTCAGTCAGCGCCCTGGCGGCGCCAGGCCTCTATGCGGTCGTCGTGACGGGCAGTGAGGGTGGCGCCGTGCACAGCACGGTCGTGACCGTGACTGTCACGGCGGCGCCCACCGATTTCACCATCTCGGCAAGCCCGGGCAGCCTGACAGTCGTCCAGGGCACCAGCAACACGAGCACGATCGGCACCGAGGTGCTCAGCGGCAGCGTGGACGCGATCAGCCTGAGCGCGACCTCCTCACCCGGTGGGCTGGCGGCAACTCTGAACCCCGCGTCTGTCACCGCCGGCGGCGCGTCGACGCTCACCGTCTCACCGGACTTCGCGACGGCGCCCGGGACGTACGTAGTGACCGTCACCGGCACCGAGGGCTCAGGGGCGACCCACAGCACCTCTGTGACGGTCACAGTGACTGCTGGTCAACGGGACTTCTCGATCTCGGCCAACCCGAGCGCGCTGAGCATCGTCCAGGGTTCCAATGCGGCAAGCTCGATCAGCACTGCAGTGATCGGCGGGCCAGGAACGATCGTGCTGACCAACTCATCGCCGGCCGGCCTGTCGGCCGGGCTCACGCCGACCTTGATCAGTGCTGGCGGCGGCTCGACACTCACTGTGAGCGCGGCATACACGACCCCGCCCGGCAGCTACACGGTGATCGTGACCGGAACCGAAGGTTCCAACACACACTCCGCTGTCGTCACCGTGACGGTGACGCGGAAAGGCATCGTGAACGGGGGCTTCGAGACCGGTGACTTTACCGGCTGGACCACGACCGGGGTCACCGCGATCGTGACGAGGTCGCACACAGGCGCCTTCGCGGCCAGGCTCGGTTCTACGTCCCCCTCGGCGAACAGCACTTTGGCCCAGACGTTCACCGTGCCGGCAGCGGGCGGCAAATTGACCTTCTGGTATCGGATGTCGTGCTCGGACAAGCTCAAGAACGACTGGTTCACGGTCACGCTGCAAGACGGCGTGACTGGCACCAAATCGACAGTGCTGTCCCCGATCTGTTCGACGACGGAAGGCTGGAACAAAGTGACGGTCAATGTCGCGTCGCACGCGGGCCACTCGGTGACCCTGACCTTCCTCAACCACGACGATGGCCGCCCCGGAACACCGACCTACACGCTGTTGGACGACGTCGGCCTGAGCTGAGGATCCGTCCGCCTCCGGTGCGTCCGACAATAGAGGCAAATGCCCCAGCCCTCGTCTGACGACGCCTTCGCCGAGGTCAAAGCGAAGGTCGACCTGGTCAAGGTCGTCCAGGAGCACGTCCGCCTCACCAAGCGCAACCGGGACCTGTGGGGGCTGTGCCCGTTCCACCAGGAGGACAGCCCCAGCTTCAAGGTCAACCCCCAGATGCAGTCCTGGTACTGCTTCGGCTGCGAGCGCAGCGGCGACGTCTTCACCTTCGTCGAGCTCATCGAGAAGACCGACAAGCGCGGCGCTCTGATCCTCCTCGCCGAGCGCGCGGGCGTCGAGCTCACCAAGCTCAGCCCCGAGCAGAAGGAGCGCTCCGACTCGCGGCGCCGCCTACTCACCATGCTCAAGCTGGCCGCCCAGTACTACGAGTACGTCCTGTGGTCGATGCCCGCGGGCGAGGCCGGCCGCCGCCTGCTCGAATCGCGCAAGGTCAGCGAGGAGACCGCGCGCAGGTTCCAGCTCGGCTATGCCCCGCCCGGGCGGGGATTTGCCGAGTACCTCCGGGCGAAGAAGCGTTCGCTCTCCGACGCGCAAGCGGCGGGGCTCATGCGCCGCGACGGCGCTGACTTCTTCGCGGAGCGCCTGGTCATCCCCATCCGCGACGAGCGCGGCCAGCCTCTCGCCTTCACGGCGCGAACGGTCAGAGCCGACGAGCAGCGCAAGTACATCAACTCGCCGGAGACTCCGGCTTACACAAAGGGAAGGGTGATCTTCGGGCTCGACCTCGCGCGGGACGAGATCACGCGTCGCG
>DAIPXW010000226.1:0-4561 GCA_036783075.1 Candidatus Dormiibacterota bacterium
TCATCCGCCTGTCGGACGGCCGGCGGCTCGCCTATGCCGAGTGGGGAGACCCTCAAGGCATCCCGATCGTCCACCAGCACGGCATGCCCGGCTCCCGCCTGGATCACGAGGCCGACCTCGAGTTCTACCGCTCGCTCGGCGTGCGGGTCATCACGCCCGACCGCCCTGGTTACGGCCTCTCGGATCCACTCCCCCACGGGCGCCTTGTCGACTGGCCGGCCGATGTGGTGGAGCTGGCGGATGTCATGGGCATCGGCCGGTTCGGCATCACCGCGCTGTCGGGTGGCGGTATCTACGCCCTGGCCTGTGCGTCGGCGATCCCCGAGCGGCTGACCGAAGTGGTCGTCACGGGCTGCCCCGCGCCCATGGACAGGGCGGGCGCCACCGACGGCATGCGACTGATGACTCGAGCCGGGGTACTCCTGGCGGGCCGCACGCCATGGCTCGTCGATGGGGTCGTGGGAATCCTGGCCGGGGTGATAAGGCGGTTTCCCGACTTCTTCGTCGAAAACTCGAACCGAGACAAGCCGCCGGCCGACAGGCGGTGGATGTCAATCCGATCCGTCAAAGCCGGCGCGGCCAGCACGCTGAGCGAAGCATTCCGTCACGGGTCAAAGGGCTACGTTCACGACCTGCGGATGCTGGCGGGGCCCTGGGGATTCGACCCCGCCAACATCCGCGTCCCCGTCCAGCTGTGGCATGGCGACGAAGACACGGTCATCCCGCTGCACCACAGCGAGTACCTGGCCTCGGTCGTGCCTGGCGCGACGCTCCGGGTCTGCCCGGGCGAGGCGCACATGCTCATGTGGAACCACCTTGCGGAGATCCTCATGGCCGCCGCCGGGATGGGTGTCCCGGCCGACGTGGCGAGCTGAGAGCCGGGACTGGATCTAGAGACTCTGCGTCAGCGGATCGCCGAATGCTCGCGAGTGGGCCGTGTCGTCCCACTTGTAGGACAGGTGGTTCACCACCTCGACCACCCCGTCGAGTTCCCTCGACAGGCGAGCCAGTATCTCCGCGTCGCTCTTGCGGTCGACCTCGCCCGACAGTGTGATGACGTTCGAGCAGACGGTCACCTCCACGGTGTCCTCGGTCGGCATGAGGACGGATGGGATGACCGTGGCGAGGACTTCATCACGCAGGTCTTCGTCGGTCCGGAGGAACACCTGCAGCAGGTCGCTGCGGCTGACGAGCCCGGCGATCTTGCCGCGCTGGTCGACGACGACGAGGCGCCGGATGTTGCGTTCCTGCATCAGTCGTGCCGCCTGCGTGAGGCGAGTCTCGACGCTGACGGTGATCGGCGGCGAGCTCATGAGGTCGGAGGCCACTAGACCCTCGGCCTTGGCACGTTCCTTGCGCCGCCGGCGCAGGTGCAGGAGGTCTGGTTGGGTCTCGAGCTCTCGGCGCCGCTCCTTCAGCAGAAGGTCTGACTCCGACACCACTCCGATCGGGACCCCGCTCTGGTCGACGATCGGAACGGCGCTGATCTTGTTCTCCTCGATCATGCGGACCAGGACCTTGAACGGTGTCGGTGCGCTCGCCACGTGGACGCGTGTCGTCATCACCTCGGCCACCGTCCAGTGACGAGGCGGCGCGGTCATGGCTTTGTCCGTTCGGCGACCAGCACAGGCTTCGTCGCGACGCGGAGCAGGTCGTGGGTGACCGAGCCCAGCAAGAGGCTGCCGAGGTCTCCCATGCGGCTCGAACCGATGACTATGACGTCGGCCCTCCAGCCGGCTGCGGTCTCGGCCACCACCTGCGCGACCGGTCCCGGGCGGGCGACCATCGTCTCGGCGGCGACGCCCGCCTCTGCCAGGATCGCCGTCGCGCGCCGCAAGGTCTCCGCGATCTCCTCGTCCGGTTCGACGTAGGCGATGCCCTGGACGCCGATGACCGCCTGCGGCACGTGGACCACCAGCACCCTCGAGCCGGGCGCTGAAGCCGCGGCGACCGCGGCGCGCGTTCCGGGTGCCACGTCGTCGCCGCCCGCGATGGCGAGCACGACCCTCTCCGCGTCGCGGACCGAAGCCGGCTCTTGGTCGCGGACGATCAAAAGGGGGCAGTCCAGCGCGCTCAACAGCTGGTGGCTGACGCTGTGCTTGCGCATCGACTGCCAGTCGGACAGCCCACGCGAGCCGACGACCACAAGGTCGGCCTCGAACGCGCGGGCGGCTTCGGCGACGGCGATCGCGACGTGCTGCGAGTCAGCCCGGCTTATCGTGCCATCCGCTTCGACACCCGCGGCGCGCAGCCGCTCCTTGGTTTCGTCGATCAGCTTCTCCGCTTCGCTGAGCATCTCCACGTCCCAAACGCCCTTGCGGTGGTGAACCTCAAGGCTCCACACGTGGACCGCGCGAACGGCCGCGGAGGACGCGTGGGCGAAGGATGCCGTGACGGCCACGGCCGCGGCCGCCTGGGCGCTTCCATCGGTGGCAAGGAGGATGCGGCGGAATCCCTTTGTGCTCATGGATCGAGCTTCCCAGGCAATCCGGCCGGCCAGTAGGGTCGAACGTCCTGATCGCTTAGGGGCCAATGTCGTAGATTCGCGTCGGGATGCCTGGCTCTCGAGACCGCAAAGACATGCTGCTCGAGGCTGGCCTCACGCTGGCGTCCGAGCTGTCGCTCCCGATCGTGCTGCAGCGCATCGTCGATCTCGCCGCCCAGGTCACGGACGCCCGTTATGCGGCCCTCGCCGTCCTCGGCCCGGGCGACACGATCGTGGAGTTCGTCACGACGGGAATCTCGGCTCAGCAGCGGCGCGCCATCGGCGCCCTGCCGAAGGGCAAGGGTCTCCTGGGGCTTCTCATCCACGAGCCGGCCGTGGTCCGGGTCAAGGACATCGCCGGCCATCCCATGGCCGGCGGTTTCCCTCCCAACCACCCGCCGATGCGCTCCTTCCTCGGCTCTCCGATACGGGCGATGGGGCGGGTGTTCGGCACCATCTACCTCGCGGACAAACGGACCGAGGAGGAGTTCAGCCCGGACGACGAGGGGCTGCTGGTCGTGCTGGCGACACAGGCCGGCGTGGCGATCGCCAACGCTTCCCTCTACGCGGAGATCAAGTCCCGCGAGCGCTGGCTCGACGCGCTGCGCGAGATCTCGACTCATGTCCTCGCCGGCGCCGACCAGGGATCGCTGCTGAAGAGCATCGTCGAGCACGCTCGGGAGCTCGCGGCCGCGGACGCAGCCACCATCGTCAGCGTCAGCGCGGTGCCCGGCGAGCTCGTCGTGTCTGCGGCGGTTGGAGCCCGGTCGAGCGAGCTGCGAGGCCAGACCATGCCGGCGGAGGCGTCGATCTCCGGCGGCGTCATGAAGAGCGGCCGGTCCCTGGCCCTCGATGACGTCAGCGCCGACCCACGCGCCTACCAACCCGTCGTGCGACTCGGCCGGCACGGGCCGGCACTCTTCGTTCCGCTTCGCGTGCCGGGCGGGGCCACCGGTACCCTGATGGTCGTCAGGTTGAAGGGCGGGCAGCCTTTCGACGAAAGCAGCAAGCGGCTCATCGAGAGCTTCGCGGACCAGGCTTCGGTGGTGATCGACTACGGGAAGGCGCAGGCGGACCTGGGGCGCCTCGGCTTGATGGAGGAGCGCGAGCGCATCGCCAAGGAGCTCCACGACGGGATCATCCAGTCGCTGTTCGCGGTTGGCATGGGACTCCAGGGCACCGCGGCGCTGGCGGTGTCGCCGTCTACGGCACAGCGGATCGAGACCGCGGTCGAGGAGCTGGACAAGGTGATCCGCGACCTCCGCAACTACATCTTCGGCCTGCGCCCCGGGATCCTCGCCGACCGCCAGCTCGACCAGGCCCTACAGGTGCTCGGCGAGGAGATGCAGAGCCGCGCCCATGCCTCCGTAGAGGTGCACGTCGATGAGGCGCTGGCCGCAAGCCTTTCGGCGCGATCGACCGACATCGTCCAGCTGACGCGCGAGGCGCTCTCCAACGTGGCCCGCCATGCGCAGGCCAGGCGTGCAAAGGTCACCTTGTCGCGTAAGGGGTCCAAAGCCGCCCTCACAATCGAGGACGACGGCATCGGCTTCGATCCCAAAGGCGATTTTCCCGGAAACGGCATGAGAAACCTGCGGGTGCGCGCGGCGGCGCTGGGGGGGACGCTGGACATCACGAGCGGCCCCGGCAGGGGAACACGCCTTCGGGTGACCTTCCCGGTCTAGGGCCGATCGCCCCGCCACGTGCGGGCCATCGGGCATTACAGGCGGTGCCCTCCGGGTGCGAACATACCGCTATGGCGAAAACACGGCTCCGTATCCTGCTGGTCGACGATCACGAGGTCGTCCGCGACGGCGTCAAGTCCCTGATCAACGCAAACGACGACCTCACGGTCGTCGCGGAGGCCGGCACCGTGAAAGAGGCCATCGAGCAGGCCGAGCGCACCAAGCCCGACGTGGTGGTCATGGACGTCAGGCTCGCCGACGGCAGCGGGATCGAAGCGACGCGCGAGATCTGTGCCCACAGAGGGGACGTGCCTCGCGTGATCATGCTGACAACATTCGATATCGACGAGTACGTCTTCGACGCGCTACGCGCCGGTGCCAGTGGCTTCGT
>DAIPXW010000227.1:0-4560 GCA_036783075.1 Candidatus Dormiibacterota bacterium
GCGACATGACGGTGGTCGACGAGACCGGAGTCGTGGCGACGATCGTCGCCGGCGCCGTCACGTTTCTGAGAAAGCCAGCTTCAGCTTCACGGCGGTCTGCACGAGCGACTCGTTGACGACCTTGACGTCGTCGATCACGGCCATGAAGTTCGTGTCGCCGTTCCAGCGCGGCACCACGTGAAGGTGCACGTGGTCCGGGATGCCGGCTCCTGCCGCGCGCCCGACGTTGGCCCCGACGTTGAACCCGTCGGGCTGCATTGTGTTGCGCAGCACCTCGATCGTCCTGCGGACCGCGCGCATGAGGTGTGTGGTCATCTCGTCGTCGAGCGCTTCGAGCCCCGGCACGTGCGCCCGCGGCGCCACCATCGCATGGCCGGGGTTGTAAGGGAACTTGTTGAGCATCACCAGGGCGCCCTCCGGCCGCCACACGACGAGGTCGGCGTCAGGGTCGGCGGGGTCGTCGATGACGCGGCAGAACAGGCAGCCGGGCCGCTGCTCCTTGCCGATGTACTCCATGCGCCACGGCGCCCACAGTCGCTCCATTGATCTACGTCCTGTTCTTGTTGATGGTCACCGCCGTCTGGGGGTGGACGTTCGTCCTGGTCAAGGACGCGCTCACACAGTACCCGACGCTGCCGTTCCTCGAAATCCGTTTCGTCCTCGCGTTCGTCGTCATGGTGGCGCTCGTCCGCCGGCTGCCCAGCGGACGAGAGCTGCGGGTGGGGATCATCGCGGGGGCGGTGCTCGCGGCCGGGTACCTGACCCAGACCGTCGGCTTGACCATGACGAGCCCGGGCAACTCCGGCCTGATCACGGGGCTGTTCGTGGTGTTCACGCCGTTGATCGACCGCGTGTCCGGGACGCCTCTGCGCCGCTGGACCGTGATCGCCGTGATAGCGGCGCTGGCCGGCACCGTGATGCTGGTCGGGGGCCCGAGCGGTTTCGGCCTGGGCGACCTTTTGACCGTGGCGTGCGCCTTCCTGTTCGCGCTCCACATCGTGCTGCTGAGCAAGTGGTCCCCGGGCCTCCGCTCGGCCCCGCTGGCGATGATGCAGATGGGAACCAGCGCGGTCATCTTCGGCGCGGGTGGAACGTGGTCGCTGAGCCGGCCCAGCCCCGCGGTGTGGTTCGCGATCGCGGTCACCGGGGTCTTCGCGTCGGCGCTCGCCTTCTACATCCAGACGTGGGCGCAGCAGCACCTCAGCGCGAGCCGGACGGCGCTCATCCTGACCACCGAGCCGGCCTGGGCCCTGGCCGCCGCGGTCCTTTTGGCCGGCCAGCGATTCGGCGCGCTGCAGGCTGCCGGCGCGGTCCTACTGCTGAGCGCGATCGTGGGTCATGAAGTCGCCCATCTAAAATTCAAACCCCATGGAGAGCAGGCCTCGCCGTAGCGCGTACGTGCCGCAGGAGATCGAGCCCAAGTGGCAGAAGGTCTGGGCGGATCGCGGCGTCATGAAAGCCTCGGACACGTCGGCGAAGCCGAAGTACTACGACCTCGTCATGTACCCGTACCCGTCGGGCGACCTGACGGTGGGCCATGCCCGCAACTACGTGATGGGCGATGTGCTGGCGCGGATGAAGCGGATGCAGGGGTTCGAGGTCCTGCACCCCTTCGGGTGGGACGCGTTCGGCCTGCCCGCCGAGAACGCCGCCATGAAGCGCGGCAACGTGCACCCGGGGGAGTGGACCCTCGGCAACATCGCGAAGGGAACGCGCGAGCTGAAGATGATGGGGATCCTCTACGACTGGGATCGCGAGGTCACCAGCTGCCTGCCCGACTACTACCGGTGGACGGAATGGCTTTTCTTGTTGATGTACGAACGCGGGCTCGCGTACCGCGCCATGGCGCCGGTCAACTGGTGCCCCGTCGACAAGACGGTGCTGGCCAATGAGCAGGTCATCAACGGGCGCTGCTGGCGGCACCCGGACGTGGAGGTCGAAAAGCGCGACCTCGAGCAGTGGTTCCTGAAGATCACCGACTACGCGGACCGGCTGCTCGACGACCTCGCGCTGCTCGACAGGTGGCCGAACAAGGTGCGCGTGATGCAGACGAACTGGATCGGCCGCAGCCAGGGCGCCGAGGTCGACTTCCCGGTGGCAGGCGTCGCGGGCGAAGTCGTGCGCATCTACACGACCCGGCCGGACACGCTGTTCGGCGCGACGTTCATGGTGCTGGCGCCAGAGCACCCGCTCGTGGAGCGCATCACCGCGGAAGAGCACCGGGCGCGGGTCAAGGAGTATGTCGAGAAGGCGCGGAAGGAGACTGAGATCGAGCGGCTCTCGACGGAGCGCGTGAAGAGCGGGGTCGCGACGGGCGGGCTCGCGATCAATCCTGTCAACGGCGAGCGCATCCCGATCTGGATCGCGGATTACGTGCTGATGTCGTATGGGACGGGCGCGATCATGGCGGTGCCCGCGCACGACGAGCGCGACTTCGAGTTCGCGACGACATATGGCCTGAAGATCCGCGAGGTGATCGCACCGCCGGACGGCACGCAGGGGGCGCTTCATAAGGCGTACGTCGGGCCGGGTGTGATGGTCAACAGCGGGGAGTTCTCCGGCCTCGACGCGAAAACCGGGTTCGAGCGCGTCTGCGACTGGTTGGAAGCCCAGGGCAAGGGCAAACGCGCGGTGAAGTTCCGGCTGCGCGACTGGCTGATCTCGAGGCAGCGTTACTGGGGCAGCCCGATCCCGATCGTTTACTGCCCGACTGACGGCATCGTGCCGGTACCCGTGGCGGATCTGCCGGTGCTGCTGCCCAAGGAGTACAGGCCGCTAGCCGACAATCCGGCGTTCTGGAAGACGACGTGCCCGAGATGCGGGCAGGAGGCGCGGCGCGAGACGGACACCATGGACACCTTCATCGACTCCTCGTGGTACTTCCTGCGCTACGCGAGCCCGCACGACACCACCGAGCCGTTCGACTCGGAGCTGGCGAACCATTGGATGCCGGTCGACCAGTACACGGGCGGCGTGGAGCACGCGATCCTGCACCTGCTTTACTCGCGCTTCTTCACCAAGGTGCTGCACGACGCGGGGCTGCTCGAGGTCTCGGAGCCGTTCACGCGCCTGTTCAACCAGGGGATGGTCAAGCGGTTCGGGCAGGTGATGTCGAAGTCGCTGGGTAACGGCGTGTCGCCGGACGAGCTGGTCGCGGCGCAGGGCGCAGACGCGGGACGCATCTACGAGATGTTCATCGGGCCGCCCGAAGAGGACGTCGAGTGGACGGACGCGGGCTTGAACGGGGTGTCGCGCTTCCTGCAGCGCGTGTGGAGGTTGGTGCTCGAGCCGGAGAACATCGTCGTGGAGGGCTCGGGGCCGGATGGCAGTGCACTGGGTCGCAAGGTCGCACAGACCGTGGGCAAGGTCACGGAGCATTTCGACGAGCTGAGGTTCAACACCGCGGTCGCGGCTCTGATGGAGCTGGCCAACACCCTTCAGGACTACCTGCAGCGTGGCGGCGCTCGGGACGCGCAGTGGGGGGAGTCGGTGCGGACCCTTGTCAAGCTGCTCAACCCGCTGGCGCCGCACATCGCCGAGGAGATGTGGGAGCGGCTTGGCGAGAGGGGCCTGCTCGCCGACGTGGCGTGGCCTGTCTACGACCCGGCCGTGGCGGCGGAGCCGAAACTGACCCTGGTGATCCAGGTCGCCGGGCGTGTGCGCGATCGTGCTTCCGTGGTTCCCGGCCTGTCAGAAGCCGAAGCGCTCGCACTGGCGTTGGGCAGCGAGAAGGTGCAAGCGGTCTTGAACGGCCGGCCCCCCTCGAAGGTGATCTACGTCCAGGACCGCCTCATCAACCTGGTGCCTTAACCGCCAGGGTTGACCCCAGCTCCGGCCCGCCAATACAGTCCCACCACTCACCACCCCTAAGGGAGGGTGGGGGGTGGCGGGTGGGGTTGTTTCGGTTATTGCTGTGGGACGGGCACCATGATGCCCGAGGCCACGACGTAGTCGGCTTTGACGGCGGAGTCGGCGGTGACGGTCACCGTGGGCGGGCCGCTGATGATCCGCATGCGCGATTGGATGGTCACCTTCCAGGTCCCGGCGGCGAGCACGATCGTGTAGTCGCCGTTCGCGTTGGTCACGACGCTGTGCGTCTCAGATCCATTTGTGAAGGTGATCTGCAGGCCTTGGACAGGCGTACCTCCGCACGGCTTCGCCGGCTGCTCGACGGGCGTGCACGGGATCGCGACGACGTGGCCGCTCACGCTCCCGGTGCCAGGTGTCGGCCCACCCGGAAACTGGTAAGAGCCACACGCGGCCACGACCAGGACTACCGCTATCAGCAGGCCGTTTCTCATCACAGGACACAACGCTGGCAGGTCCCCCGGGGTCACGCTCGTCGTTCGATCGGCGGCGTCCCTGCACGGTACTGTTGTCAGTCTCGCTGCCCGGTGGCCAAGCGGTAAGGCAGAGGACTTTGGATCCTCGACCGAAGGTTCGAATCCTTCCCGGGCAACCACCCTGAGTCGTTAACAGGCTGGGTTCATGTTCCGGCACCCGCCGCCTAGCCTCCGGGTCATGCACAGCCGTCCGCGTCTCGTACCCGGCTGGCGGACG
>DAIPXW010000228.1:0-4556 GCA_036783075.1 Candidatus Dormiibacterota bacterium
GTCCCGTCGCCGCTCGTGATCAAGAATTCGAGCTGCTGGTCGCCGGAGCCGAATTCAGATAGAAGTTTCGGTCCGACCGGGACCAGATCGAGGAACCAGGCGAGCACGCCCCTTCCGGCAAGCGGATACGCGACGACCACGACCTCGTTCCCGGTGCTTGGATCGATCACCGGCGCCACGACTGTCGGAGTCGAAACGCTCATCCACGATTGACCTGCATAAACGGTCTTCGTGCCGGCACTCGCTTTGAGCGATGAGCACTGGACGGAGCCATCATTGCGGACAACGTCGATGTGACCGGTGTCGAATGCACCGACCGGCGCGAAGTTGAGCCGGCAGCCGGCGGCGAAGAGCAGGGCCGATGCGGCGTCGCCAAGAAGTGGGGTCGAAGCGGTCTGGACGATGTCGAAGCCCGCCTTCACCTGAGCCGCCGCGTGCCGAGCCGCGAACGAGGCGTCCGCCGAGGCTGACTGGCGGGCGTCCTGCTCGGCCTGGATTCGCACGAATACACCGGCACAAATGGCGACGACGAGGAGCGCGGCGACGAACAGCGCCATGTAGCGGCGCAGCGGCCATCCGCGTGGCGGCCGGCCCGTCACCTTCGCGCCTCCTTCGGTGCTCACGGACTCAACTGCAGCGCTTCCTCGACACGAGACAGAAGATCGAGCGGCGAGAAGGGCTTGGTCAGGTAGAAGTCCGCGCCACCGATGAGCCCTGCTTCGACGTCGGATTCCTGAGCCTTGGCGGTCAGAAGGATCACGTGCGTCCCCTTCAGGCGGGGATCGCCCTTGATCTCGCGCAGCACGTCCAGCCCGCTGAGCCCGGGCATCTGCACGTCGAGCAGCACCAGGGATGGACGGTGCTTCTGGATCAGCGCCCACGCCTGGTCACCGTCAGAGGCCTCGACCACCCGGTACTCGTCGGATTCGATGGTGGCGTGCACGAGCAGGCGCATGCTCGGCTCGTCATCCGCGATGAGGACCGTCCTCACCACGGTCGCGGGCATTGCGGCCTCTCTGATCAAGTGGCCACCGCCTCGGCCGCGAGCCAATCCGCGATCAACGTCACAGCCGCTTGCGGGGCACCGGCCTCCTTCGGCAGCACGGCGAGGACGCCCATCAGGTTCAGCGCGCGCTCCTCTTCCGGATCAAGGCTCATGTGAGTCACGACGACCACCGGAATCCTGGTGATTCCCCGCTCGCGCAGGCCGGAGAGGAATGCCTCTCCCGGCATCCCGGGCAGCTTCAGGTCGAGGACGATCGCGCGCGGGGCGGACGCCTGGATCAGCTTCTCGGCCGTTTCGGCGTTGGACGCCCACACCGAGCTCAGGTCATTGGCGGCGAGCTCGGCGGCAAGGATGCGCGCGAATCCCGCATCGTCTTCGATGATCAACACGTCGCCGTGCTTCGTCGTGTCGTGAGCGATGGGGAGGGTGAACTCGAAGCGCGAGCCTTTGCCGAGTCCGTCCGAGTGGGCCTCGATGGTGCCACCGTGGGCGTGGATGATCTGCTGGTTGATGGACAGGCCGAGTCCGCTTCCGCGGATCAACCTGCGGTCGGGGCTGTCGACACGGTAGAACTTCTGGAAGAGCTTGGGCAGCGCGTCGGCGGGGATGCCGAGGCCCTCGTCGCGGACCTGAACCCGGACCTTGTCGCCCGCGAGTCGCGCGCCGACCCGGATGACACCGCCCACCGGCGAGAACTTCCTGGCGTTCGACAGAAGGTTGGACAGCACCTGCAGGATCGCGTCCGGGTCCGCCATGACCAGCGGAAGAGGCTCGCGCATGATCATCCCGATTGGTCGCCGGTCGTCCTCGCCGGCCGCTTCGATCGCGCGCTGGATCACGGAGCGCAGGTCGGTCGGCGCGAAGTTCAGAGACTGGTGCCCCACCTCCAGGCTCTGCATCTGCAGCACGTCGTTGACCAGCTCTGTGAGCCGGTGGCCTTCGCGCAGCATGACTCCGAGGTAGATCTTTCGCTGAGCTTCGGCCAGCTTGCGCGTCAAGAGCAGCTCTGTGAATCCCACGATGCTGGCCAGCGGACTGCGCAGCTCATGGCTCACGAGCGAGATGACCTCGCTCTTGGCGCGGCTGATCTCCTCCTCGGCCTTGACCTTCGCGCTTGCGGCAGCCTCGCGAGCCTTCGACTCGACAAGTGCCTTCTCCCGCCTCGCTTTGATTTCGGTCAGGTCGCGCGCGATGGTTGACGCGCCCACGATCAGCCCCGCCCTGCTGCGGATCGGCGAGACGGAAATCGACACGTCGACCTGCACGCCGTCCTTGCGGACGCGCTGCGTGTCGAAGTGCCGGACAGGGCTGTTGGCCCGGACGCGGGCGAGGATGAACGCGGTCTCTTCGCCACGGTCGGGCGGAACGAGCATGGACATGTTCTGCCCGACCGCCTCAGAGTAGGTGTACCCGTAGAGTCGCACGGCACCCTGGTTCCACGAGGCGATCGTGCCATCCAGATGCTTGGAGACGATCGCGTCGTCCGAGGACTCCACGATCGCGGCCAACAAGGAGGTCGTGTCGTCGAACGGGTCGAGCGGAGCCGTCTCGGTCGATACCTCCTGGGCCTGGCGTTTCACTTCGGACGCCCCGTGCCGATCCGCACCGCCGCAGGCTGCCGGCGCACGCCGTTTTCGTACTCGTCCTGGCTATGTCGCAGCACCCAGCAGGCCGTCCAGACACCGACCAGGTAACCCACCACCAGCAGCGCGAACATCAGGCCTGTCGACCCCATGTGAACGGTTTACCGGACACGGGCGGAAAAGTCGCCCTGCACAGTCGCTGCAGCATTCCCCTCCAACCAGAGGGCTTGTTCTCAGGCTGCATGGGGCGACCTCGAGCCCACGGCCTCGGCGGGGAAGGCGCTCATGATGGCGCCCGCCAGGATCCTCAGGTCGCTGACCATGGAATCGGTGGGGTGCGAGATCATCAGCGGGTGGCCGGAGTTCATCGCCACGTCGAGGTTTTCCGAACGCGGGATCACGAAATCCGGCAGGCGTCCAAGCACGGCGGAGGCGCTTTCGAGGTCCATCGAGTGCTCCGTCGCGCTGTTCAGGATCAGCCTGATCCGGCCGATCGGAAGGCGCATCTTCTCGAGCGTCGTGAGGCAGTCTTTGGTCGCGCGCAGCGCCGGCCTTGATGCCGATGTGACCAGGAAGAGCATGTCGCATGCGTGGATTGCCGTCAGCGTCCTTTCGCTGAACGAGGCCGGGGTGTCGACGAGCACGTAGTCACACGTGTGTGACAGCTGGTCCATACCGAGCTGGATCGCCGGCAGCGTCACCATGGCGGCCCGCTCCGGGTGGTCGGAGGCGGCCACCAGCCGCACATGGTGGCCCTCGGTCACGAACCGGTCGAACATGTCGGAGTCGATCACGTCGCCGGAGGCGACGTGCAGGTCGGCCAGTGTGTACCGGGGCTCGAGGTTGAGGTGCGCCGCCGCGTTGCCGAACTCGACATCGAGGTCCAGCAGCCCGATCGCGCCGGGCGCCGTCTCCGCCAGGATCGCGGCGACGTTGACCGCCACGGCCGTGGTGCCCACGCCTCCTTTGGCGTGCGCGAAGACGATGATCTTTCCGCGTGGAGGACTGGCGGGATCTGGGGCCGCACGGCGCAGCAAGACCCTGATCTTGGCTTCCATGATCTTCAGCTCGAACGGCTTCGGCAGGTATTCGTCGGCGCCCGCCGAGTAGCCCACGAGCGCGTCGTCCACCTCGGTCAGCTCGGAAAACATGAGGATCGGAATCCGCGCGGTCCGGTAGTGGGCGCGCAGGCGAGATGTCAGCTCGATCCCGTTCAGCTCCGGCATGCGGATGTCGGTGATGACGAGGTCTGGCAGCAGCTGCGAGATCAAAGCGAGGGCCTCGACCCCGTTGCTGGCGACGCGGACGGCGTACCCGCCCCGCCTCAAGAAGCCGCTGACCATGGCCTGGATCACGCGGTCGTCATCGACGAGGACGATGTTCTCGCCCGCCATCTCAGCCCTCCCGCCCTGTGAGCTTGATCGCGATGGCGCGAGCGAGGTCGCGGCCGGTGTAGCCCTCGAGCTCGGGGCTGTTCGCAGCCGCCTCGGAGCGCATCAGAGAAAGTCCGGCGGCGGCAAAAGCGCGGCGGGCCTCACGCCGGTCGCCGGCGAGCTCGAGGGCCGCGCCAAGCTGGAAGTAGGCGACCGTGAGGTCTGGGTCGAGGTAGGTCGCCTGGCGGAACGCGCGGATGGCGGCTCGCAGGTCTCCGCCCGCGGTCGCGGTCACGCCGTCGGCCATCAATCCCGGCAGGTTTGGGGAGGGCCGCGGTCGGGGGGCAGGCTGTGCCGCCGGCGCGCGCGTCGCGCCGGGGGCGAGGAGCCGGTGGAGCACGGTGCCGGCGACCCAGACAGGCTCGAACGGCGGATGGACGCGGGTGGCGGAGTCCGAATGTCCGAGGAACAGGTATCCGCCCGGCTTGATCAATCCCGCCAGCCGCTTGATGCATGCCTCCGTCTCCACGGGATCGAAGTACATCAGCACGTTGCGACAGAAGACGAACGAGCAGCTGGGGATCGGGGGAGGCT